>CAZEKO010000110.1:1260-6600 GCA_964512775.1 uncultured Bacteroides sp.
GGACCTGCAATGTCTTCAGGGAGGATTAGCGATTTCGCAGTTAATCCATCTGATCCAAAGGAATATTATGTCGCTGTATCCTCCGGGCATGTCTGGAAAACCACAAATAATGGTATCAACTATGAACCTGTTTTCGAGAAACAGGGTGCTTATTCTATTGGGGTTGTTGTAATGGATCCCAGCAACCATAATTGTGTCTGGATTGGAACAGGTGAAAACACTCATCAGCGTGCATTGGGTTTTGGGAACGGTGTCTGGAAAACTCTGGATGGCGGTAAAACATGGACCAATATGGGACTTAAAGAATCGAGGCAGATAGGTGGCATTGTTGTCCATCCAAAGAATCCTGATATCGTGTTTGTTGCAGCAGAAGGATCAGCATGGGGACCCGGAGGCGACCGCGGACTGTACAAAACCACTGATGGTGGTAAAACATGGACAAAGGTCCTTGAGATCAGTGAAAATACCGGTGTGAACAATATTGTAATGGATCCACGTGATCCCGACCTTTTATATGCCACCTCTGAACAACGAAGAAGGCATATGTACAGCAAGATTGGAGGCGGACCGGAAACGGCTGTCTATAAATCCACTGATGGCGGACAAAACTGGCGAAAACTTACAAATGGACTGCCAAAGGTAGATATGGGCGGTTCAGATATCGACATTTCACCAGTCAATCCAGATGTTGTGTACCTGATAGTTGAAGCCCGCGATAATGCTGGCGGATTCTTCAGATCAACTGACAGGGGTGAATCCTGGACAAAAATGAGCTCTTATACCAGCAGCGGACAGTATTTCAATGAAATTTGCTGCGATCCCTCAGATGAACTTACAGTTTATTCACTGGAAGTTGTCACCCAGGTCACCCATGATGGTGGTAAGACATGGTCTCCTCTCGGAAATAATAAACGCCATGTAGATGACCACGCTATGTGGATTGATCCTGAAGATTCAGAACATTTCCTGATTGGCGGAGATGGGGGCATATATGAATCATATGATGGCGGGAAAAACTATCATTTTAAGGCCAATCTTCCTATTACCCAATTTTACCGTGTAAATGTTGACAACGAATATCCATTTTATAATGTTTATGGTGGAACACAGGACAATAACACCATAGGAGGCCCTTCCAGAAATACTTCCAGGGATGGGGTGATTAATGATGAATGGTATTTTTTAATAGGAGGAGATGGATTCTGGGTCGCCATTGATCCGGAAAATCCCGATCTCATTTACTGCGAGTATCAGTATGGTAATATGTACCGGTACGACAGGAAAAGCGGGGAAAGTATCAATATCACACCACGTCCGCGCAAAGGTGAAGACACTTATAAATGGAACTGGAACACCCCCCTGATCCTGAGTCCCCATTCAAATACCAGGCTGTATTGTGCTGCAAATAAAGTCTTCAGAAGTGATGACCGGGGAAATACATGGCAGGTTATCAGCGAGGATATTACTGCAGGGATTGACATAAATTCATGGACTGTGATGGATCATTACTGGAGCTATGATGCTGTGGCTAAAGATGTATCGACCTCTCTTTACGGAACAGCTGTTTCATTTGCTGAATCTCCTCTTAAGGAGGACTTGCTTTATGTGGGCACAAATGACGGGATTATCAGTATAACAGAAAATGCAGGTAAAGAATGGCGCCAGGTCAAGTCATTTCCAGGTGTGCCTCAATACACATATGTGAGTGATATCATGCCTGATAAATTTAACGAGAATGTCGTGTATGCTGCATTTGATAATCACCAGCAGGATGATTTCAAACCATATATTCTGAAAAGCAATGACAAAGGAAGATCCTGGGCTTCGATTGCAGGTAACCTTCCTGACAGGGGTATGATTCATACAATTGAACAGGATTTTATTAATCCTGAACTGCTTTTTGTGGGGACTGAATTCAGTGTATTTTTTACCCTGAATGGAGGACAGGAATGGGTTGAGCTTAAAGAAGGGCTGCCATCGATAGCAGTAAAAGATATAGTAATCCAGAAAAGGGAAAGTGATCTGGTTATTGCGACGTTCGGCAGGGGATTTTACATACTCGATGATTACTCGCCACTCAGGGAAGTGACAGCGGAGTTACTTAAAACTACGGCTTATATTTTCCCTGTGAAGGATGCATTGATGTATATTCAGACTGAAGGAAAAGATGCCCAGGGTTCGACATATTATTTTTCTAAAAATCCGGCCTTTGGAGCCACTTTTACCTATTACTTTAATGATTCTTTGAAAACAAAGAAAGAACTCAGGCATGAAATCGAAAAAGAATTATTCAAAGAAAAGAAACCGATTCCCCAACCTGCTGTTGAAGAATTGAGAGCAGAAGAAGCTGAAGAACCACCATACATTCTGTTCACAATTTATGATGAGGATGGCAATGAAGTTAGAAAGCTTACAACAAAATCTGCAAAAGGGATTAACAGGATTACCTGGGATTTAAGATACCCCGAAATGAATAATGTGAGAATTTCTGATCAGAAATATAATCCCTTATCCGAGAGTGAAAGTTATATGCTTGCTATGCCTGGAAAATATACTGTTTCCATGTCAAAAAGCCTGAACGGAGAGACAACACTACTGGTTCCACCCAGGGAATTCCGCACTGTTATCCTCGAAAACACTACCCTTCCAGCAGAGAATCGTGAGGAACTTATTGAATTCCAAAAAAAGTTCGGAGAACTTGGGAGGACAATGAGGGGAACCCAGAGATTCGCAGAAGAAATGTTCACCAGAACACAGTATATACAGCAGGCTTTATTGCAAACAGCAGGATCACCAAAAGAACTGATGCAACAGGTTAAGGACCTCAGTCAGAGAACAAATGACATTCAGTTTAAATTTAACGGAAGAGAGGCTCCCGCGAGCTGGGAAGAACTACCTCCTGGCCCTATGCCTCTGAACAGAAGACTGTATAGCATTATCAGATCGCACATGCAATCCACTTCCGGGATTACACAGACCCAGAAGGATAATTATGACATTCTGATGGATGAATTTCCTCCGCTACTGGAAGATCTGAAAAGTATCAATTTAGAATTAAAATCTCTGGAAGAAAAGCTTGAGGAACTTCATGCCCCCTGGACACCGGGAAGAATTCCTCAATAACTTTTTTTTTAATTAACATATTTATAACAATTATAAATCAAAAAAAAAATGTAATTTTATGATTTTCAAATCGGTTAGTCCGAATTAATCTTAACAGAAATGAAAAACGTAAGAACTATAATTCTTGTAGCTCTGTTTATTATTGGAATTGTAATAAGCTCCTGTAACAGGAAACTCTGTCCGGCTTATACAAAAGCAGAAACTGAGCAAGTAGCTGGCAAGAGTTAAATTTCCCGGCTGCCTGCCATATCTTGTATTATAACTCCAGATTAGTTAAAAACGGGGCATACGATTAACCACAATGCCCCGTTTTATATTAGTGACTTAAAAGTTGGATTGTGTTGAAAAGAATTCGAAAATATATTAGTGGTATCTTCTTATTTCATTTCATTGCTTTTAACCTTTTCTCTCAGGGGGAAATAAGCGAACAACCAAGGATATTTTACCGTAATGAAAAATCAGTTGGTGTTCTGCTTAACAGCAATGGATTGGGAGTAAACGGCCGGTATGCAAACCGAATAAATGCACGGAAAAAGACAATATGGGAATTGGATTTTGTTGGGATCAAGCACCCTAAGGAATACAAGTACTCCAATCCCTATAACAGCAACAGGAGATTTGTTTTTGGTAAGCTTAACAGTTTCTTTGATCTGCGGGTAGGATATGGAAAACAAAAAGAGATGTTCAGGAAAGTCGACAAGGGTGGAATATCAATCCGAAGATATTTTTCATTCGGTCCAACACTTGGTATTTTGAAACCAATATATTACGAAGTTCTGCAACCAACAAGTGACCCTTATGAATATAATCTGGTAACTGAAAAATTCGTCACTCATCTCAATCAGCAATATATTTATGGAAGGGCCTCCTTCTTTAAAGGAATTAATGAAATATCTGTCGTTCCGGGTGGTTATGGCAGGTTCGGTTTTAGTTTTGAATACAGCAGAAGCGATATTACGCTGCATGCAATTGAAACCGGATTGACCCTTGATATATTTCCCAAAAAAATTCCAATCATGGACACTGAGGAGAATAATTTTTTATTTCTGACCCTCTTTATAAGTTATCGTTTTGGCAGGGTCGTTGATGCCAGTGGTGTCATTGATGAAAAAGAGCTGATGTACTGACCAAATTTAATTACCAATATTTGATGATTCCATCTTAAATTTCTAAGTTTGCATTCGCCTTAACAAAACAGTTTGAATATTAAAATAAATCAATTATGACAAAGATCAAAGTTGCAATTAACGGTTTCGGGAGAATTGGCAGAAATGTTTATAAAATTGCTCTCGGCAGATCCGATATGGAAATTGTTGGTATTAATGATCTTACTGATACCAAGACCCTTGCCCATCTACTTAAGTATGATTCGACACAGGGAAAATTTGAGGGATCGGTTTCTTTTGATGAAAAAGCGATAATAGCAAATGGAATAAGAACTGTTGTTCATGCAGAGAAGAATCCGGCAGCTATTCCATGGACAAGCACTCCTGATGTCGTTGTCGAATCAACCGGAGTTTTTACTTCCAAAGAAAGTCCCAAAGGCGGATACGGAGATCATCTGAAGAACGGAGCAAAAAAAGTCATCCTGTGCGTTCCTGCGAAAGATGAAATTGATAATATGATTGTTCTGGGTGTCAATGAACATGCAATTCGGGCTGAAGATAAGTGTGTATCAAATGCATCCTGTACTACCAACTGTCTTGCACCTGTTGCAAAGGTTTTGCACGATTCATTTGGTATTGAGGTTGGTTTTATGACTACTATACACTCTTATACCAACGATCAGATGCTGTTGGATGGACCTCATAAGGACCTGAGAAGAGCAAGGTCAGCTGCACTGTCGCAGGTTCCTACCACAACCGGAGCAGCCAAGGCTGTGGGGAAAGTAATCCCTGAGCTTAAAGGCAAATTAGACGGTGTTTCCATACGTGTACCGACTCCCACAGGTTCACTTGTAGATCTTGTAGCAGTTCTGAAAAAAGAAGCAACAAAAGAACAAATTAATGCAGCAATGAAAGCTGCTGCTGATGGCCCAATGAAAGGTATACTTGAATATACCGAAGATCCTATTGTTTCAGTTGATGTTATACACAATTCCCATTCAGCCATATTTGATGCCCTCAGCACTATGGTAAATGGTAAAATGGTAAAGATTATGGCCTGGTATGACAATGAGTGGGGTTACTCCTGCAGGGTTGTCGATCTGATTCCCAA
>CAZEKO010000111.1:0-6534 GCA_964512775.1 uncultured Bacteroides sp.
TACTCAATGATTTCCATAACAGCATATTTTGAAATCTTCCAAAACAGATCAGGATCTTTTATCTCAATAAAAGCTATTTTATTCTCATCTTCATGAATTAACTCATAAGAGTTTGTAGGATGCTCAGTGATAAACCTGGCATCTTTTGAGTTCACGGGAATGGTTCTCATTACAGTAACATCAATTTGGCTGAATAAACTATCGTTAAAATCTTCAATTAGAGATTCCTTTTTCCCCAGTCCGAGAAAACCACCTTCTTTAGATACAAGACCCTTTTCTTTGAGATCTTTATAAGTGCCGTAAGCCAGGTAGGCTTTGTTCATCTCATAGAATTGTTTACTGATTTCCTCATCCCGCTGTGCAACAGTAATCTGCAGATCAGTCATTCTTGTATTGAGCTGCTCGATTTCGAAATTTTTATCCGTCAATGCCATCTTCAATTCCATTATTTCATTTTCACGCTGTTTGATCGTAACTTCAAGTTCAGCAATTTTTTCCTGTAATCCCTTTATTGATCCGCCTGATTTCTTTAATTCGGCATTCAACGAGGCAATTTTCTTTTTGTTAAGATCCAATAGTGTGTTGATATGTTGAATTTCATCCAGAATTTGTTGTTTCTTATCCTGTGATAATTCTGCATCTGTTGATTGAACCGAAATCAGGTTTTCCTTCTGTACTATGGTTGCAAGATCTTTTTCAATCTGATCAAATGTTACAACCCATTCGTTGATCGTCGAATCACGGGCAGTTAACAATTCTGCAAATGATTGCCTCTGGCTCTCAATCAGAGCGAGTTGTTTGTTGCGTTCACGATTGTACATAGCATAAACAACTACTCCTACCCCCACAAGCAGTATAAGACTAATTATGCCAGTTGTAAAGGCTCCTTTTGCAATACCTTTTTTCTGTGCATCTTTGTCATTATTTAAATTTACTGTCTCCATGTTTTCACTCGTGATTCTGGAATTACTGTTTGAGTTTTTTTTCATGATTGATTCCTCCTAAGTTTAAATTAATAACCTATTTAAGGTTACATTCTTTAATTCAAACGTTATACCGGAAATCAATTATCGCTATAAGCCATTTACAATGAGGTGATTACAAACTGTTAAAAAAAACGTGATGGCTCATTTTGAGAAAAGAATTCTCATTTTGAGAAAAATAAGTGGTGAATTCTGAACCTATTCTTTATTCCTTTTCTTCTTTTAACATCCTGTAAATAGTTGAAATACCAATATCCAGTATTTTAGCTACCAGCCTGATATCGTTATTGTGCTTTTTCATGGTGGCTTTAATAATTTTTAACTGATAATCCCGTAAAGTCAGATTATCGAAGGAAACAACAGATAAGAGATCACCCTGATCAAGAACCAGGTCAGCAGGTTCAATTTCATCTTTTTCTGATAAAGTAACTGCAAGCTCAATCACGGACTTTAATTCCCGTACATTTCCCGGGAAATGATAATTCATCAGTTTTTTTTGAGATTGTGCTGATAACTTCTTTATTGGAATATTATTTTCATTGCAGAATGTCTCGATAAAATGCCGGGCCAGGATCAATATATCACCTGCCCTATCACGCAATGGAGGTAACTCAATTGGCAAACCTAACAGTCTATAGTACAAATCTTCTCTGAAATTTCCTTTTTTTACTTCCTCTTTCAGGTTTTTATTGGTTGCAACAATTATACGACAATCAGTTTTCACAGGTTTATTACTTCCAATCCGCACAATTTCCTTCTCCTGAAAAACTCTTAATAATTTGGCCTGCATATTCAGTTGCATTTCTCCAATCTCATCCAGGAAAAGTGTGCCACCATTAGCTTCTTCAAAACGGCCAATACGCCGGGAAGTTGCTCCGGTAAAAGCACCTTTTTCATGACCAAACAATTCACTCTCGATAAGTTCTGAAGGAATTGCTGCAACGTTAACTGCAACAAATGATTTGTCTTTTCGCTTTGAGTTATAATGAATAGCCTTTGCCACCAGTTCTTTCCCGGTCCCGGTTTCACCTGAAAGAATTACAGTGATGTTCGTACCCAGAGCTTTGTCAATTAGCTCGTAAATTCCTTTAATAGCCGGACTTTCACCCAGAATACTCTGACGGAAACTGTATTTTTTTTGTATTTCTTTTCGAAGAGCAGAAATCTCCTTCTTAAGACCGATATCATTCCTGATATTTTGAACCGTGTTAAGAAGACGATCTTTAATATCTTCAGATTTTGTTAAATAGTCATATGCCCCTTGTTTTAGCAAGGTTACTGCCATGTCAATATCTTCCTGTTCGGAAATCAGGATTACCTGGACATCACTGTTTTCCTGCCGGATCCTTTTAAGAACCTCAAGACCTGTTAAATCGGGTAACCTGTAATCAAGTGTAACAATATCAGGCGATTCATGAAGAGAATTAAGAAAGTCACTGCCATTGAAAAAACTTTTTACTTCATAATCGGGATTTAAAGAAAGGGTATGGACTAAAAGCTTGTTGTACCATTCGCTATCTTCAACTACAAAAATTTTAAATGGCTTTTCGGTCATAATATTAGACGATTTTCATAATTCGTTCATCAAGAATTATGTTGAGAGTTTCAAATTCCCTGATTGATTCTTTGGTTAGCAATTTAATAGTTTCAAAATCTTCCCCTTTCTGAATGCTTTCTTCAATCTTCCTCAGGCAGTTACATAGATCTTTTGCTCCAAGATGCCGGCATGGTGGTAACATTTTATGGGCCAAATCTGCGACTGATTCCCACTGACCTGACGCAACTGCGTTATTCATAGCTGTTAGCCCCTTTTTTGTAGTATCAATAAAAGTAACCAGCATCTGCTTTACAAATTGTTCATCACCACCTGAAATATGATATAAATTATTCAAATTAATTTTATCTGGACTGGTAGATTTATTTTTTTCTTCGATGGAAGTATTATCGATTGCAAATGATGCATCATTCTTAATCACCGAAAGAATTGTTGTCAATAACATTTCTTCTGTAAAAGGTTTCTGAAGAAATGCGTCCATACCAGCCATTTTGTATTTCTTCCAGTCCTTATTTATCGATGCAGCAGAGATACAAATCACTTGCATTTCAGAACTTTTTATTTTCAATTCGTTCCGGATAAATTGTGTTATCTTGAATCCATCAAGCCCGGGCATTCTGATATCCATAAAAAGAATATCATAACGATCTGTTTTCACAATTTCCAGCGCTTCCAAGCCATTTACAGAGACACGGTAATTTACTTTCCATCTGTCAAGTATAGTTTTGAAAAGCAGACGATTATATTCCTCATCATCGACAATCAGAATTTTCAGCTTTTTAATTTCTTCAGGAACTGAAAGAGATGGTCCAATATTCCTTTTAAGCTGTTTTTCATCGCCAGTCAAGTAGGGTATACGGCAGGTCATTTTTGTACCATGGTTTTTCCTGCTTTCGCAATAGATACTACCATTATGTAACTCTATAAGTTTTTTTACGATAGATAGTCCCAATCCTGTCCCACCGTATTTGCGTGCAGTGCTTATTTCCCCCTGGGTAAAATCTTCAAAAACCAAATTTATTTTGCTTTCGTCAATTCCTATACCTGTATCAGTAATTTCCATAATCAGCTCAATTTGTGCTGATTGTTTTTTAGTACTCCAAATGTTAAAATGAACTTCGCCTTCTTTCGTGAATTTAATTGCATTACTGATCAGATTAATCATAATTTGTTTAAGGCGATAAGGATCACCTAATAGCACCGGAGGAGTATCCGGACTTAATGAATAACTCAACCTGGTATTATTTCGTTCTGCCTGCTTTTCAAACAAAGCATAGACATCTTCGACGATCTGTCTGATGTTGAAGTGTACTTTTTCCAGAATCAGTTTATCACTTTGTAATTTGGAAAAATCAAGGATGTCATCAATTATTTTTGCCAGATGATCCGAAGATGATTTTATGATTTTTAGAGACCGGGTTGTGTTTTCATCAAATGTTTCATGCAAAAGCTGTTCTGTAAATCCCGAAATTGCCGTTACAGGTGTGCGGATCTCATGACTCATATTGGCCATGAATATTTCCTTTGTCCTGGCCAGTTTTTCAGCTTCATCTTTTGAATTCTCCAGGGCAATCTGGTAAGCATAGGTTTTCCTCACATATCGGACAATAATAAATAAAACCAAAATTGCCAGGAGTGTACCTGATAGAGAGAACATTGCCAGCCAACGGTATGTTCTTCTGGCTTGCAGATTGGCTGCTAATGCTTTTGTTTCAATAAGTCGGGTAATATCACTTTCCATTTTGGATATCAAAGCATAAGATTGTTCTTTAATTTCAGTGCCCGTGGCGGCTAGTTGTGACTCCCTTGCCATCAATTTTTCTTTAGTTATACTATCCTGCTGTTCAATATTATGAAGATCAGTGATAAGTACCTGGCCATCAAACTGGCTTTTTTTATCCCGACTGAAAACCCTTCTCAAGATACCTTTCTCTGCATTGCGGTCATTTTCTGACACATTATTGAGTTGATCCGATAACTTTTTCAAATATTCAACTACTTTATCATTTTGACTTAGATATAACAATTCGGTCCAGTTAACAATATTTTCCTCAATGAGTTTGCTGATAGTATCCGCCTGAGCAAGGAGCCCCGAATCATTATGACATTCCATACGTAACCTGCTCACTTTTTCGTCAATATTAGATATTATGGTGTAATAAGGTTGAAGATCCAGCGTATCATTTGTAACCATATAAATACGAATACTATTTTCTGCTTTTTCCAGGTCTATTGAAATTTCCCGGATATTTAACAATATGAGTTCGGGTTTTAAATCAATACGAATAGAAGATACAATTGAAGAAAGGTTCCGGTAAGACAGATAGCCAGTTGCAAGTAACAAAACAACTGCCAGCGCCATTAGTAATCCAATCTTAATCTGAATTGAAATATTTTTCACAGATAATTATCTATATATTGCTCGAGATAGAGTCGGCAAAGTGCAAGAGCAGACGTATCCTTTACAACAAAATAATCATGCTGGGTCAGGTTGCACCTTTCTTCAACAGCTCTTGATTGGGAAAGCAATATTACCATAACATCTCTGTTTTGTTCTTTCAGAAGTTTGATGATATGAGCGCCATTGATTCCATCTCCCAAATAATAATCTACAAAAGCAATAGTATCATTCTGCTCCAGTTCATGTGATTTAATTTTCCGAATGCACTTCAATGAATCTGTAAATGAATAAAGAACAAGTTTGTATTTACCTTTTTCCCGTATGGAGTGGATGCTTTGTTGTAACGCTTTAGAAAGGAGATTATTGTAATATTTATTATCCTCTACTACAAGCACATTAATCGTTTTTTTCATTTTGCTATTATTTCCTGTTCGTAGGATATAATTCCAATAATGTGCCAGATGTTTATTATTCTAATTACATATTTTGTATCTAATTCAATACCAATGAATTAATCAATGTCGAAGTTATACTATTAGGCTGACTGGGGATAGATATTTCTCAAAATGAGAAAAATTAACCCAGGTAGGTTTTTAGTATTCTATTTTTCGAAGCATGTTTTAATCTTTTGATAGCCTTTTCCTTGATCTGTCTAACCCTTTCTCTTGTCAGATTATATTTCTCAGCAATTTCTTCGAGTGTATGCACATGTTTGCTGTTTAATCCAAAATAAAGTCTGATAATGTTGGCTTCTCTTTGAGTTAATGTATTAATAGCCCTTTCAGTTTCTTTCCTTAATGAATCACTTAACAAATCATTATCAGGACTGGAAGTATTTTCGCTAATTAAAACATCATACATATTACCTTCTTCCTCCTGGTTAATCGGGGCATCAAATGAAACATACCGTCCAGCGTTTTGAATAGCTTTTGTCACATCATCTGGATTAAGTTCTGATGCTTGTGTAATCTCAAATACAGTTGGTTCTCTTTCGAACTCTTGTTCCAGTAGATTAATGGTTCTTTTTATTTTATTTATTTGACTGTATCTGTTTAACGGAAGGCGGACAATTCTTGCCTGTTCTGCCATAGCCTGGAGAATGGATTGTCTGATCCACCAAACAGCATAAGATATGAACTTAAATCCTTTTGTTTCGTCAAATCGTTCTGAAGCTTTGATTAAACCAAGATTCCCTTCATTAATCATATCCGGAAGACTCATCCCTTTGTTCTGATATTGCTTTGATACTGAAACAACAAACCTGAGATTTGCATTTATCAACCGATCCCGTGCAATCAAGTCTCCATTGTGGATCTTTCTGGCAAGATCAACTTCTTCTTCAGCACTAATCAGTTTAACCTTACCTATTTCATTAAGGTATTTGTCCAGCGAAAGGTTCTCCCTGTTAGTAACCTGTTTAATGATTTTCAACTGCCGCATTTAAAGAGGGATTTAAGCCTGTGGGATTTCGTAAAACAAAGTTTCAAAGGTACCACTTAAATTGAGAATAAGAGATAAATTATTGATTTTAATAATATTTAAATTTTTATTCAATAACCAATTAACTTTACTTCTTTATGAATTTAATTTTCGTA
>CAZEKO010000112.1:0-3433 GCA_964512775.1 uncultured Bacteroides sp.
AGAATTTATCGTGATGGCTCAGCTATCGGTACCAGTGCAACAACTACTTTTACAGATAATGGATTAACTGTTGGTAATACCTATAGTTACACTGTCACAGCTTTTGATGCTGCAGGCAACGAAAGTAATCACACATATACCGTTGTTGTCAAAACCAGTGATACACAAGCACCAACTGTACCAAAAAATCTACAAGGAACAGCCCTAATTACGACAAAAAGTGCCCAGTTAACCTGGAATCCATCAACGGATAATGTAGGTGTTACAGGGTATAAAATCTATCGTAATAAGACAGCTATAGATTCCACTTCAACACCCAGCTACACAGATAATGGATTAATTGTTGATAATACCTATGTTTATTCCGTTACAGCATATGATGCTGCTGGTAATGAAAGTAATCACTGTCAACCAGTTTTGATATTAACTATTACAGGTATTCCGAATGTATTTACTCCTAATGGCGATGGAATAAATGAAACATGGGTTATACCTTCTTTGGATGATTTTCCAGATGCTGTTATAAGGATTTATAACAGGAACTTAAAACAAATTATTCAATATACTGGATTAGATCCCGAGTGGGATGGTCGAGACAGTAATGGTACTGCCTTGCCAGCCGGTGCATACTTATATGTAATAGAGCTTAACATAGGCACAAGGCCTATTAAAGGATATGTATCCTTAATAAAATAAATTACCAGAGTATATTGTCAGCAATTATTTTAAAACCTGAGGATCAAGAATGCGCTCTGATCCCTTGAATGCTGCCACAAATGCATCTGAATAACCCTTCAGTTTACAACTCTGATCTAGCAATTTAGCATCTTCTAATTTTTCAAATTCACCTATGGTATATCGGTAAGCACCCTTGTAAACATATTCAAATGCCTTGTATTCCTTACCATCAATTACAATATTAAACGATCCGAGAGATTTAGCGGAAGTTTTAAATTGAACCCTGAAAATAATTTCTGGTTTCGTTTGCTCTGATTCAGCCTGAACTATTACAGATTGTCCTGTTTCTTCAATTTTTGCTTTATCGATTGTTTTATCGGATGTTTTTAAAGTATCTATTAAAGTTTGTGTTTGACTTTCGCTTTCAGGTGCTTGATCCTGGCTAAGAAAATCAATGTCATCAGACATCTTTACTCGAAATATCTGGTATTTTTTTTCTGAATCATTCCTGTCTGAAGCAAAAAAACCTTGTGTTTCATCAATCCTACTCAATACAAATGCAACATCATTTTTTTCAGAATTTAATTGCGGCCCCATATTTTTCGGTTTACCCCAGACAAATGGCTTAATCAATTTTGCAAAATATATATCATATTTTCCTAGGCCTTCATGGCCGTTCGATGAAAAGAATAAATTCCCATTATTATCAATAAAGGAAGAACTTTCATCTAAATTGCTGTTTATGTCTTTTCCAAGATTAATCGGATCTCCCCAGATTCCATTCTCATAAATGGAATAGTACAAATCGAGTCCCCCATGTCCACCAGGCATATCAGATGCAAATATTAAAAATTTTTCATCTGGTGAAACAGCAGGTTGCACACATGAATACATCTTGCTGTTAAAAGGAAATTCCCTGTAAGTTCTTTTTAGATCTGTTTTGCCGTCATTTCTGACGCTAATTTCAGCCTCATAAATTCTTATAGTATTATCTCCCGGTTCCCTGAAAACAGATTCCTGAGTAAAAAACATTTTGCTGTAATCAGCAGTAAAAGATACTGCTTCGGCCGGATATGGAAATGGTTCTGTTCTGAGAAAATAAATTTGTTTACCTATTTTATTGTCTTTAAATGGACTATAATACATGCTAATTCTACCGAAAGGGACATATTCACCTTTGCTTTCCCGCAAAAATTTTGAATCTATTAGGTATATTATGCCATCTCTATAAAACTGAATACCTGTTGATGGATAATAAACAGGAAGATTAAAAACATTTAGTTCTATTTTTATACTGTCACTTGCAGATTTATTATGGGAAGCTAATGAATAAAGGTCAAATGATTTACCTGAAAATATGATACAAAATAGTAATATTGACTTAACCAGGGAAGAATTCCACTGTAAACTAGTCATAGTTAAATAGATATGATAAATACTTATCTACCAGTAACGGGCATCACCAAATAAATTCAAACCTTTACCAAAATTAATACCTGCCATTATTTGCGCCACACCGAATGTAATATTTGTGGCGTTAATGAATGGAAATTCATATGCAATTCCCAAATTAATATTGCGAAACTGATAAAGAATGAAAGTAGCAAGTGTTTCATTTAGCCGGTATGAAGTACCGAAATAAAGGGATTGAATATAGAATCTTAAATTGATATCAATATAATTATAAAACTCCTCATAGGTTTTTTCTGTGAACCTCACTAAAATGGATGGTTCGAACATTATATACTTATCTCTACTCAATAACCATTTATACCCTCCGAGGAGGAAATACATTCTTTCCCTGTTTATAGGTTTATTTGTACCCGGTCTAATATTTGACTCAAACATATTATACACTGATATTCCTATATAATGACTAACTCCATAATAATAGATTCCGAAATTAGCATCCGGCACAATACTACTCAGAACATCTCCACTTAGTAAAGGATCCCCTATGACATTAAAAGTATTTGGATCAATCGAATATTGGAATATCGAACCAGAAAGTCCGAATGATAAATGAGAAAATGCATCTCTGTCGAGTGGAATATGGTATGCATATGTAACTTCAGTTCCTAGTTTTCTGAATCCACCTATAAAATCATTATAAAATATGCCTCCAATACCTATATTAGTAAATCCCGGATTCCTGTATGACCAGTTATAGTTTTTTGTTGGTTTTCTAAGCCGTGCATGTCCACTTATAACTTGAGTTTTTGGAGCACCATCAATTTGAGAAATGTACTGCCTGACCGATATATTAATATTATTGAAATCCTTACTTCCTGCAATAGCAGGATTTACCAGATAAATATTAAATAAGTACTGGCTATGGAAATGTAAAGGATGTTCTTGACATTTTACTTTAATTGGTATTAATATCCCAAATATCCCTGCAATTAAAAGTACTCTGGATATTATCATATATTGGTCTTTATAATAATCAGAATGTTATTAAAATACAATTTAAGGTTTTTTTATTTTTGATAAAAGTACTATTAAAAAATCAAAAATGAATTTATTAAACCCGGATTAATCCGGTATATGAACAAAGGCTATTTAATTGCTGTCAATATTGCAATTAAAAGGTATTTTTCTCGAATATGGTGTTCATGTATTCATAATTAATAATATGATTTCGATCATAGAAGTTAGTGCTCCCCCAATTTTTTCCAATACCTATCCATTAAAAGTATTACCTAATCCTTCAAGTGGCATATTTGAAATAGAATTTGAGGAAAATGATGGGGCT
>CAZEKO010000112.1:3533-6507 GCA_964512775.1 uncultured Bacteroides sp.
ACCTAATCCTTCAAGTGGCATATTTGAAATAGAATTTGAGGAAAATGATGGGGCTATATCACATTTATATTTAAATGGGGATATTCCAAATTATCTCTAAAGCTGATTAAAAATTTTGGCTGAACTTGAAGATTTTGAAGTAGAGCGACGACCAGCGGCTTGCATTTAAATATAAATGTGATATAGCCCCAGCAATACTCAACGTTTCCATTTAAATATATTTTTAATACAGCCCCGGAATTCAAAGGGGGAGAGTCAGATAAAACATTATCGGATCAGGACAGATTCGGGAAGAAATCATAAAATTCTTTATAATTTCTTACCTTTGTAAGTTAACCTGGAATAATTCAAAATTTTATTCGTTATAGGCATAGACGATTGAATGAGTGACACTGAAAAAATAATAATCCTGCACGACACCAACATGTTTGAGGTGGATCCAAATTTCAGCCGGTGGGTATTGGATTTCAGAGCTAATGTCATTGAAGCGCAGAACAGGATCCCGGGCTCAGCCAAACAATTCTTCCTGAGCCAGGATTTCACCATCTCACCTGACCAGCCTGTACAGATCCGTTCTGATGATTTTGATTCGTTTATAATCTTACTGACCGATGACATCAACAGGACCAGGAACCTGAAAAACCAGTTCGAACAGGTCTTTGATATGTCAGGGGATGCAACCAAAAATCCTCCCGGGAAAAAAGCATTATACATCATGCTGGGTGAGTTCACGATTGATTATTACATGCTTCAGGTTCCTGACAAAAAGATATTTAAATTCTACAAGCAGGGTAACGTCGATATATATAATCCCAGGAATGTCATTGGACCACAGGATAGGGACTACTGGCTGAAACTGATGGAAGTACTTGAGTTCCTGTCTCGGGAAACAGAGGAAGATGGAACTGATATTCAGCTTATGCCTAGCCAGGTCATTGTATATGTGGGACAGGGATCGCCTGATCTCGAAGACAAGCGCGATCAGCTGATAAGTGAGATGAAAAGACGGGGCATCCAGGTGATCCCGGAAATGATGATGATACCTGGCGGGGTAAAGAGTACCGAAAAAATCATCGACCTGCTGGAATATTCCGACCTCATTATCCAGATGATCGGAGGTGAATATGGAAAAACTTCAAAAGATTCACTCATCTCAATGCAAGAGCAGGAATATGACATCATTTCAAAATACCTGGCAGGAGAGATCCCTAATACATTGATAATCAATAAGCCACACCCAAGAGCTATCTGGATGCCTGATGATGTCGTACTGGAAGACAGGAAACAGGAAGAATTTATAAATAAGATCAAGAGACAGGTGTGGTATCTCAAGGAGGATACTGAAATTATCACAGGATCCTTTGAGAAGCTTAAGGAATATGTTTTCAACTCAGTGAAAACAAGGATCGTTCACAGGGTCAAGAGAGCGGCCAAAAAAGAACAGAATGTGGTTTATCTCATCCATGAAAAATCGGTTTATAACCAGGCACAGGATCTGACAGAATCATTACGCCCCTTTCAGCTTTCATTAATATTAACCCATGACCTGATCACACAAAAAAGTTTTATACGGGCACATAAGGAAACACTGACCCGGTGTGACGGGGTTATAATATTTTATGGCTTCGATAATAATAACTGGTATGAGAGTACAATTAAAGAGGTGATTAAGGCAAACCAGGTGTACCGGGAGAAACCTTTCAGATTTAAGATTGTTGTATGCGCGAAAAATATGCTGGCCGATTTGAACAGGTACGACGATTTTATTTATGTGGATAAGGATAAGTTTTCGGACCTGAAGGTATTTTATCATCATCTTAATCAAACGATAGGATAGCATGGAGATGCCCCTTCCCATAGAAGAACAGCCACAACAAAACACTGGTAAACAGGAACAAATACATCCTTTTCCGGGATTAAGGCCATTCACCTTTAATGACAAGCATCTGTTTTTTGGAAGGGATGGCCAGAGTGAAAGAGTCCTTGAGCTTTTGTTGAAAAACAGATTCGCGGCTGTTATCGGCCCGTCCGGAAGCGGTAAATCCTCCCTGATAAATTGCGGGGTCATACCCGAATTGTACGGTGGCTATCTGTATGAAGCCGGATCCCACTGGAGGGTAGTGAGGTTCAATCCGGGATACAGGCCAATTGAAAACCTTACAGAAGCACTCGTGGAATCCTTTTCCGGTTCTAAGGGAGATCCTGAAAAACTGAAAACTGAGGCTAATCTGTATTATGTCCTGATTACAAAAAAATCACTCGGTATCAGCGACCTTATAAAGAAATCCGAGTCTTATAAAAAAGAGAATATACTCATTTACATTGACCAGTTTGAGGAGCTGTTCCGTTTTACACCTCAGGCAAAAAAGCTTGAATATGGAGATGAGGCGCGCATTTTCATAAATATACTTGTTGATGCCATAAAACAGGAATCATTCCCTGTTTATGTTGCCCTGAGCATCCGGTCCGATTTTTTAGGCAACTGCGTTAATTACCAGACACTTACCGAATATATCAACCAGAGCCATTACCTTGTCCCCCAGATGACCCGGGAGGCCTATAAGTCTGCAATCCTGGGGCCTCTTGCCTTAGCCAGTGTAAAGATCAATCCCGATCTGTTGCAGGAAATTCTAAATAATTTAGGGGAAAAATACGACCAGCTGCCTGTACTTCAGCATCTGATGATGCGCGTCTACGATTACTGGAAGACAAAAAGAGATCACGATCAGCCGCTGTCGCTTTTCGATTATCGTTTTGTGGGAGGACTGCAGGATGCAATTTCGCTGCATGCCGACGAGGTGTACCAGCAACTCGATGAGCCCCTGAAGAAAATATGCAAACGCATGTTTCAGACTATTACTGAATCGGGGGCGGATAATAAAGGGATCCGGAGGCCTTCAACGATAAATGATATTGCCCGGATACTTAAAGCAAAAAAGGAAGATGTCATTAAGGTTGCCGACCATTTCAGAAA
>CAZEKO010000113.1:0-6486 GCA_964512775.1 uncultured Bacteroides sp.
TCAACAGCAAATTCAGAATAATTCTTAAGCATTTTTTGCCTGCCTCCAACCGCTCCCTTTCCTGTCCGGGCAAGTGTCGGTTCAGATTTCTCCCAGGGTGGTTTTGAGAAAAAATAGAAATCTGATTTGTTTCCACCAGGGTACCTCAGGTATCTTACTCCCATTGCTTTCAGTGCATCGGCTGTGGACCTCCCAGGCTTCAGGTATTTATCATCATCCATAAAATAATCAAGATTTATCCCTACCGGATGATTGGAAATATCCGATAAAACGGAATCGGGATAAACGTCTATTTGAATACCTGTCTGCCTGGGTTGGCAACCGTTTACTAAAATCCCCGCAAAAGCAAGGATAACGATTACAGCTCTTCGATAATTCATTGGTTTCAATTGTTTCTATTGTTTAGAGTTTTTATTCCTCAAAGGTGGATTTCCCCAAAGCAGAGCTAAGATTTTCGATTAATTGTCTCCCCTTCTTGATTGAATTTGACATTCCAGCCACCTCATAATTTCGTTTGTTATAATCAGGATCGCCAACAAAAGTATTGAGGTGGTTGTTTAGGTCATTTATCAGATTCCTGACATTTTCATCAGGAGAACCCGCTGCCATTTCTCTCAATATCCTTATCTTCTCAAAATCTACGATTCCTTCCCTCAGCTTCTCATACCTGATACAGCTGTTGCCGCCCGGGTAAACCAGGTAACAATCACCTGCACCCCAGAATGTATGTCTTGCATCTCTCATTGGATCTGCGGGCCATGCATCATAGGCCCAGCGCAGAAATCCATCATATCCGTATGCAGCAGCATACCACCCGAGATATGAGGCTTCGACAGGAGGTGAAAAAACAAAAGTATTCGGCTTAGGCGGAGTACAGCATATATAAAAAGTAGTGGTATAACCCAGAGCTCTGCGTGCCTTCACATCCTCAGGACGTGGTTCGCTCCCAATAACCGTGCAGTAATCATCAATCACTCCTGAAAGCTCAGTATGCCATCCTCCAGCATACGTAATTTTCCAGTCCGGTGAATTTCCCCTGATTACTTTCACTGCCGCTAAAGTGACATCCAGGGGATTTTCATTTATCCCAAGGTAGGTTTTTTCAAACCAGTTCATCTGCTTCAAATGAACTTTCAGGTCATCCAAAAAAATATTCCAGACCTTCCTGAACTCCTCTGATTCCGGAGGCCATTCCTCGTAAATATAATTGCCTGAATTTTCATCTATATAACGAAAACGGTATCCCCAGGGAACCGGCGTATAAACAGTTATAGCCTCATCGATCCCTATTTCCTCTGCCAGCAATACATACTGGTCAAAAATTGAATAGTCAAATTTCCATGATCCGTCCTTCTTTTTTAGCCATTCTATCATAGTCCCCTCAATCATATAAGAATTATCCGACCACGGAGAATGAATTGCATATGTTGTTACGAATGTTGCACCGGCATCCGCATATAATTTAAGATGCTTCCTGAGCAATATTTTATGCTCATCAGACCATGGCTCGACATGATAATACCATGCAACCACCCATGGATTCTGCCAGAGATCGAGCCTGAAACTCCAACCCTGCGGACCAGGCAAAACCATGTTTTGGATCTTGATTTTAATATTAAGTACAGAAGAATGTCCTTCCGAATAAACTTCAATAGTCCCGTCATAAACTCCGGGCTCAGCATCCACCGGAATATCAAACGACAGCCATATAGGCCGCACGGTTCTGCCCGGTAAATCAAACCGTTCAAATGACTCAAACCGGTCAGGCATCAGGTAGGCCGAATCGAGATCACCTCCATAACAATCAGTGCTTTTACCAGAATAAGGAAAGTTTGAAATAACATACCTTACCATATTCAATTTAATATTCTTTTTACTGAACACCCGTCCATCTGAACTAACTAGGTCATTTGTTTTGAAACGAACCTGCAGGCAGGTGTCGGGGGACCACACCAAAACCTGCGCATTCAGCCGTTCACCTCTCCATCCGGTTCCCTCCCAGGTTTGTCCCTGATCCTCCAGTTGAGGCACTTCACATCTCAAATACAATTCGTCAGTTGATCCGAATGCAACATTCAATCCTGAATTCTGCCCTGCCCACAAAATTGTATCTGTCGGCTTGTCAAATGTATATTCCTCCTGGTAATGACTAACAGGTGCTGGTACTTTAGACAGATCTACCTGTCCCTTATTTAACTGGCCTTTGTTACATGCAATTATGCATAAGAATAAACACCAGATCAACACAGATTTTTTCATACTCATGCTTTTTTAATCAGGGTAAGCAATCAATATAATCTTTAATTCTTAATGTTCCTTACCAGAAAACAAAGGTCTTCTTCCCTGAAGACTTCTTTTCCCTCAAGTTCAGAACTGAGGATAATATACAGCCTGCGCTCCTTTGCTGTAGTTACAGGGACTCCCAGTCTTAACTTTGTTTTTTGATGAAATCCCGGTTCTATAATCAGTCCCTCAATTCGTCCGGAATCAACCAGTTCTCCTTTAGCAGAATCCCACCTGGCTTCCCATAAAATTGAAAATCGATTTCCTTTCAGCCCATCATTAAAAACTTCCAGTTCACGTTCAATAAAATCTCCGGCTAAATATGAGGTAGTTAATTCAGGCCATAAAGACAGATCGGAGTCTGGTCCGTTTATCTCATGTATTCCAATGTCCATGACCAGGTAAGGATGAAAATATTTTTGCATCCATTTCACTACGGGAGAATTCCAGCCATCTTCTCCATCCACGCGGTCTTTATGATAACAGGATTGTTTCCAGGCATGTTTCTCATAATTCATACCTTCAAGAAAATTTGGCCAGTAATTGATAAAATCCCAACCGGCAAAATATGCAATATCCCAGCGGCGCATATCCCCTCCATAATAGACAAATTCTTCCAGCCATCCTTCCGCAGATGGCAGTACCGGTCCCCATTTGACCCGGTCTGCCCAGTGCCAGGCATATTCACCCATTCCTGTGATTATTTGGGCTGGTTTGGGATAGTCGACATAATGAAGCATGGCGTAAGCATGACCTGATTTACTGTCGATCCGTGCTGGTTTATTGATCTGACTATCCTCAAAAACAAGGGGCCGTAATGGATCTATACTTTTAACAGAATCGATCAGCGCAGGTATCCAGTCGGGATTTGCCTCATTCTGTAAACTGTAGCGGCAAACACTCGGGTGATTCCGGCAAACAAGTGCCAGTTCCATAACTGCCTGCGGCAAATATTTATCATGCCAGTTCTGGATCTGGCATCCCCGTATGCCGGTTTCCGGAATCAACATAAATCCTGCTTCATCCGCTGCATCCATCATATATTCTGTAGGTGTAGACTGGTGAATTCGGTTTGCGCAAATTCCCAGGCGCATATAACGTTTCCATGTTTCAGGACAACCCAGGGTAGAGTCTGTCGGGGGTAAAAAGGCTGGTGAAACTGAATAACAATCATACTCACTCATAGCCGGTTCAGGAGTTCCATCGCTGATCTGGTTTATACGAACACCATTCACCATGTAATAATCAGGTCCTTCTGTCCATTCTACAAATCCAAATCGTTGAATCCTCGAATCCCATTCTTTGTTTTTTTCAAATATTGAGATTGTCAGGTTATGCAGTTTAGCTTTGTATTCTTCACTGAAAGGTTTATTTGGCCACCAGTAACTTTCTGGTCCCGGATTCCACCGGACCGGACCGATCCTGATTTTTTTAATTTCTTTTGGAGCTATAGATTCCATTAAGGGCTCAAATTCAGGATAGTCGCATTGATCACCATTCCATGAAGTCAGTTCAGATCTTACTTCAATTTCCTTCTGTTCAGATGAATGGTTATGGATCCATAAATCATAGCATAATGTATTATCAGTCACTGATGACTGCACAAAAATATCCCTGATATACACCTCAGGTAAGACAGAAAGTCTTATAAATTTTGTTATACCGTAACTGAATTTTGTGGCCCAGCCTGGCTCTGATGACCAGTCAGGTTTTGTATCGGGATGATTACGGAATTCATCATAGACAAATGCATGAGGTACTTCATAATTGTAATGCCATTGGGGATATGAAATGACTTTTAATTCATAATTCTTTCCGGGCTCCACATTATCTGTGATATCAACATCAAACGGCATCATTGGTCCTACATGCCCACCGACATACAGATCGTTCAGAAATACATCACAACCATGGTTGACAGCACCAAAATTAATTTTTATGACATCCCCTTTTTTAAATTCAGGAATGGTCATTAAACGCTTATAAGTGACATGGTCTTTGACATCTTCCTGGTCAATCAGAGGTTGATCCTGAAGATCAGAATTATAACCCCCACCGGGTACTTTTACGCTTCTCCATGGACCATCATCGATACTGAGTTTCCAGGCTGTGTCTGAAGCCAGATCAATGACCTCCCTTCTCGGAGAAGAACACCCCAGAAGAATGCACACAATTATTAAGATTAATAGTTGGCGCATAGATTTGAATAAATTCATTGTTCAGCGATATATCAAGTTTCTATTGTTTCTGTTGTTTCTGTTGTTTCTGTTGTCAGAGTTTAATTTACTTTCCGAAACAGATAGAAATGATCATGTACTATAGTTTCCTAAACTTGATAGCATCCGCCACGACAATCCCTTCCGATTCAGCTGCATCAAATATAACATAGGATTTGTTTCCCTCCTCCAGATCATAGGTACCAAGAAGGATCCATTGACCTCCATTCCTCGTTTGGTCTAAGTCCCTGATATCAACACCCGTGCTATGTTTGATTTTGACTGAGACCTTATCTGAATATTTTTTAGAAGACGGGTACCACGCGGAGATCTCGTATTTGCCCGTTTCCTCTAGCCATGGCCTGAAAATAAAGGTCCCCCTGTTGTCATCATTACGGGCAAAATTCATCTGGTACCTGTTATCAGGTTCAGTTTCAATTTCAGGCCATAAGCCCGTTTTCTCAGTGAACCTTATCATATTATTATCAATAATAATCTCATCCGTAAAACTGAAGGCACCATAAATATTCTCCTTAAGTGACAGTATCTGTCCTTGTTCAGTAAGCTTTTTCTGCAGATCAGCAATATCTACTTTCTGTACAGCTCGCCCATCTGAAATTGCCAATGCAGCTGCAATTCCGGCGGCATGACCCATTATCATATACTGTGGTTCCATTCTGATTGACGCATTTGCAATGAAACTGGCTGACATACATACCGGTACAATCAGATTGGTACATTCATGATACTTTGGTACAAGCGATCTGTATGGAATTTCATAAGGAGCAACAGGAATGGATATATATCCTTCGTTATATACTTCATAGTGTAATTCAGGAAAACGGCTGACCGGGATATAAGTTCGCTGAACATGTCTTACATCAATATTGTACGACCCCATGCCGATTGCATCATATTTAACAGTATCACATTCAAGATCATACTGGGTCATGAAATATTCCCCATACATCCTGCGTGCCACCCGAATGTAAAGCTGGTGTGGCCAATAGTCATTATCCACAAACTCATCCTTACACAAGCCCATTTCTGATGTTTCTTTTCTAATCCGTTCAGGTACACATGGATCATTGGACAGAAAGTATAACAAACCAAGAGTATAATCTTTTATAGCCTGCCATATCTGATTTCTTCTTTCATAATCTGCATCCGGATATTCCCAGTGTAAACCATTTTCCATATTAGTGGAAATTGGGCCAGAAGAATTCATATCAGTTTTTCCTTTTGGCAAGGTTGGCCATAGATGTACCATATTACCAGCATCCGGATGAACTTCGTAATATCTCTTTACCAACTCAAACAATTTTGGATCGTAGTTCTCAGGTTTAGGAAAAGGTATCCTGTTCTCCTTGTCCGTGGTCACAATTAAACGGAACCCATATCCCTGAACGGCTTTATCAGCCTCTCCTTCTCCAACCAGTGGAACCGGATTAATTAGCGGCAACAGATTTCCATTTTCATCAAAAGGAGATACTCGTGGAAGGAACTGATGTCCGTCAGGCAGAATTGCCCTTCGTCCTGCCCATGATTCATTATACTCCTTTACACTTTCCCTTCCGACAGTATAACTGACTCCTGCCCGGGACATAAGGTCTCCTTCATAAGTTGCATCAATAAATACTTTTCCATCCACAAATGAACCATCTGACAGGATGATTCTTTTAATTACATTATTTTCTTTAATTACTTCAGTGACCCGTTTTTCAAACATAAGCTGTACACCTGAGTGGGTGAGCCATTCCCTGAAAATCATTTCCCCAACATGAGGTTCAGGTCCCCGCCAGTAATAAAGTGGTTTATCATAATAATCTGCAACTTTCTTATAAAATTCCAGCGCCAGACCACCAATAACTGATCTGTCGTGGTAATCATTATGAGACAGACCTCCTGTAACCATACCACCCACATTTTTCCGGGGTTCGATCATCAGGACGGATACTCCTTCATTAGCAGCTGCAATGGAAGCAAT
>CAZEKO010000114.1:0-6420 GCA_964512775.1 uncultured Bacteroides sp.
AAAACCGCAATTTTGTTTTCATATTATTATCAATTAGGTAGTGAGATTTATTATGGAATTAGAAGATGATGAAATTACCTATTCAGTCAAAATAATATCTACGATTCTAATTTCCGGACTTTCTGATACCCTGTTCCGGCATCAATCATTTTTGCATAATTTACCTTCTCGCCAGTTTTAACTGATTCATAAGCATACCCATTCTCAGTCATGATGATCCGGCATTCACCAAGGTCATAACGTAGCGACATAACAATATCACCTTCTTTCAGGGGATGTCCATCAAAATCGTAAAACTTAATACGGCTTTTCTTTTTACCTAAACGAAACAGTGGAGTCATTTTCTAAACTTTGTAACAAATTTAGAAAAATATCAGCATAAATATCTTTTAAAGGCTCCTGATAAAATCTCTTGCTTCATTTTCACTTTCGAGGAATGAATCAAGCAATTTGAGTTGATTTTTTGTCCTCACCAGATTATGATCCGGGTAATCTATTTTATAATATGGATCCCCTGACAGATAATCAGTAAGAAATCTCAGAGCCTGCATATAAATAATTATTTTCCCTCCCAGTATAAGATTATTTTTTTCGACAGGTTTCAGAATTGAACAAGTACCTTCTATAAAACCAACTGTCATTTCTTTGAAAACCCCAGGGTTAAAATAAACCTTCCTGAGATCTTTCTCATCTTCGTCGGCCGAATTTGTAAAACTCCTTACTATATCTCCGAAATCTGAAAGCACAGTACCTGGCATTACAGTGTCCAGGTCAATAACACATATTCCTTTCCCGGTTGAAGTGCTGAATAAAACATTATTTATCTTGGTATCATTATGAGTCACCCGTATGGGTAAATCAGGAAGGATATCCAGATATTCCGAAACCAGATCATTGTATTGATTTATCTGTTTTATTTCCTGTACAGCAGTAAGATTTCTTTTTCTGTTTCCCGAAAGTACTGATTCATCAAATGCTTTAAGTCTTTTCTGAATGTTATGGAAGTCAGGGATTGTTATTTCCAGATCTTCAGGTTTAAAATCTGATAAGGAGAAGATAAAATTACCAAAAAACCTGGCTGCCTCATAGGCCTGTGAATTCTGGTCAACCCTGTCAACAGTATAGCTTCCCTCAATGAAATCAAAACACCTCCAGTATTTGTCCAGTTCATCCTTATACCAGTATAAATTGTCGACTGTGGGAACCATAGAAAGATATATGGAACCTGTTGACCCACTGTTTTTATTAAGATGGGCAGTAATTTTCCTTATATTATTCAATACTTTTTCCGGTTCCTTAAAAACGGAATTATTAAATCGCTGAAGGATAAATTTTTTAATATTCTTACCAGAATGTTTAATCAGCAGGAAGGTTTCATGTATATGACCTGATCCATATGGTTCGCATGAATGGAACTTTCCTTCAGGATAAAATTTACCGGCAATTGCAGGATAATCGTACATAATCAAGTCCAAAGATTTTTAGGATATATTCCCTTATCGATCAATTTCCTTATATTCTGAACAGCAAGTTGTTTATCTTCTTTATATGTTACACCAAACCATTTATCTTTTGCAGGAAGGATTTTAACATTACCCTTTCCGTTTTTGATAATATCATTAACAATTTTGGGTATATATAATTCCGCTTTAATATTGGATACATTTTCCCTGAAGAATTCCTTGAATTGTTTCCCGATATGATCAAATATTACCGGAGTAAATCCCCATATATTCATGGAAACAAGTGTGTCAGCTGATAGTGGGACATCCCTGCCATGCTCATCCCTGAAGGCGATTTTTCCGTCTTTTCTGAAAATTTCAGTCCGTTCCACTACAGCCTTTAAAAATGACTTGTCATCAGATTCACATACACCTCTGGAAACAGATCCATAATCCGACAATGTATGTTGTATCTGGTAACCTATCATACAAAAGTTTGTGTTATCTGCAGAACTTTTCGCAATTAAGTATTCAGCCATCATTCGATAACTCTCATGTCCGTAAAAATCATCCGCATTAATAGCCACGAAAGGTTCTTTTATTGCTTTGGCTGCAACCCACACTGCATGAGCCGTTCCCCATGGTTTAATGCGATCAGGGGGAACCGCATACCCTTCAGGGATCATATTCAGTTCCTGGTACACAAATTCCATCTGAATTTTTCCGGCCAGTTTATGTTCAAAAAATTCCCTTACATCTTTTTCGATCTCTTTCCTGATGACAAAAACGATCTTTCCAAAACCAGTCCGGATGGCATCATATACAGAATAATCAATGATCGCTTCACCTGACGGACCTACCTGATCGATCTGTTTCATCCCACCATAGCGACTGCCAATACCTGCTGCGAGAATTAAAAGAGTTGGGTTCATAATAGTTTTCTAAAAATCTCCCAATCCGAAAACTGGCTTCCTCACCATCCACCTTCCTCTGGTGAAATCAGGGAAATCCTGTGGCTCACCACCGTTTGCAATGGATCTCTCTGAAAGGGGAGATACAACGCTCCATGCAGCCGCATCATAGACATCCAACGGAGGCTTTACTTTATTTTTGACAGATTCTATAAAAGCATGTATCACAAAGAAATCCATTCCTCCATGACCCGCACCTTCAGCTTGATCTTCATATTTTTTCCAGAGCGGGTGATCATATTTTTCAAGGAAAGGATCCGCCGGGTCCCAGGCGTGAGGCTGGCTGATACCTTCTATATATATCTGGCTTCCGTCATCCATCCAAATTCCTTTCGTCCCCTGAACCCTGAAGCCAAGTGAGTATGGCCTTGGCAGATTAGTATCATGACTGATCAGAATAGTTTCACCATTATTACAACGGATAAGGGTTGTAACAATATCCCCAAGTTTAAAAATAATATCTGCATTGGGATGGTCTTCCCCGGCTGTTTTAACTATATATTCATGAAGTCCGCGCGTTTTCGTAGCCACTGACGTTAAGGAAACAAACCGGTTCCCCCTGTTTATGTCCAGATAATTTGCTACAGGGCCCAGGCCGTGGGTCGGATATACATCGCCATTCCGGTTAATCGATTGGAAAGTTCTCCATTCTGCTTCTCCATTGGCACCTGGTCCGAATTCCACACCCGGATTGAATTTTACCTCGCGCAGGTCGTGCTGATAACCGCAATGACAATGGATCAGCTCTCCGAACATGCCCTGTTTAACCATATTCAAAATTGCCATAACATCTCTGCGGTAACATACGTTTTCAAGGATCATGCAGGGCATACCGGTTTCTTCAGATGTATTTACCAGATCCCAGCATTCTTCAATTGTTGTAGCTGCAGGAACTTCAACAGCTGTGTACTTGCCCGCTTTCATGGAGGCAACTGCCATTGGTGTATGCCATAGCCAGGGTGTTGCAATCACAATCCCGTCAAGATCATCCCGGCTGACAAGTTTAAGGTATGCATACTCATTTTCTGAGTATGCTTCAGGCTTTGGTTGCCCGGCTTCTTCAACAAGTTTCTGTGCATTCATGACAGCTGTTTCCTTGATGTCACAAACAGCCTTTATCACCACATCGTCTCTTTCCAGTGCAAGGCCCAGGAGGTCCGTACCACGCCCTCCCATTCCTATAAATCCCAGGCGAATTTTTTCTTCTGATGGTATAGCTGCATGCAGAAAAGAAGGAGCCATTGCCAGGCCAATGCCGGCAATTGTGTTCTTTTTAATAAATTCCCGTCGGTTCAGTTTCATAGTATTAAGGATTAATGGTTTTTGTAGTATGAGCTCATCCAGGTATATAAATATTCTGAAATGTATAAATAAGGAAAGGATGAAGATAAAAAAAAACCCGGAATTAAAAATCCAGCATTTTCTTTAACTCAGGAAGGCCTCCTTTACTAACTGGTAGTTTTGTGCCATCTTTCAGAATGACAATATATGAATCTTTCTCATAAAGCTGCAATTGGGTTATTTCACTCAATCTGACAATATAAGAGCGATGTATTCTTATAAAATCTTCGGGGGCAAGATGGGATTCAAAATATTTCATTGTTTTCTGTTTCAGGAATTTACTGTCTTTAGTAAATATCATAACATAATCATCTTCCGCCTGTATATAACGTATTTCATTGACCGGTATGACATGAATTTTTGATCCGGATCTGACAACCACCCTGTGAATTATTTCCTGCTGTTTATCGATATGTTCCAAAAGTTTATCAGTAATATTAATATCCCCTGAGGTAATTCTTTCTCTTGCTTTTTTTATGGCCTCCAGGAATCTTAAACGACTATATGGCTTTAACAGATAGTCAACTGCATTATGTTCAAATGCTTTTAGTGCATACTGATCAAAAGCTGTTGTGAAGATTATAGCCGGAATATGATCAAGAACTTCAAGCATTTCAAAACCAGTGAGCTTGGGCATCTGAACATCAAGGAATATGAGATCGGGTTTCAACTCATTAATAGCTTTTAAACCTGAGAAGCCGTCCTCAAACTCACCAATGATTTTAATGTCTGCATGATCTTTCAGGTAATCACGTAAGAGATCCCTTGCCAGTTTTTCATCTTCAACTATAATTGCTGTTATCATTTTATTGTTTTTTTTGAGGTATTAAAATAATCACTTCAAAATAATTTCCCTGTTTATTAATTTTTAACAGATCATTCCTGTTATAGATTAATTGCAACCTGTTCTCAACATTCTTAAGTCCAAGACGAGCACCCGTCCGGCTTTTATTTTCAGGATCAAAATTGTTCTTCAACCGGATCTCAAAGTACTCTCCTATTCCCTGACATGAAAGGGAAATCACCACAGGTGCCGTACTCTCATAAACTCCATGTTTTATAGCATTTTCCACAAGGGGCTGGAGTATCATGTTCGGGACTTTTGCCTGCAGGCATGCATCGTGAATTTTCTTCTCAAACACGAGTTTATCCTCAAATCTGGTTTTTTCAATATTCAGATATAATTCAATATTTTTAAGTTCATCTGCAAATGTCGTCTCATCATGTTGTCCATATTTCAGGGCATAGCGCAAAAAATCAGATAATTGAATTATCATTTCCCTGGCTTTTTCAGGATTGCTGACTGTCAAAGAACTGATTGAGTTCAGGCTGTTAAAAAGAAAATGAGGATTCATCTGGGATCTCAGTGCATTCAATTCTGATTCCCTGACCAGAAGATTTAGTTTTGTTTCATTTAATTTCTTCTCCTGCAACGCCCTATAGTAAACCAGAAGATGATATAACAGGACTGCTGCGATGAAGAAGAGTGCGCCCAATAAAACCCTGACAAAAAAAGAATCATTCAGGAATTTGAAATATTCTTCATTCCCGCTAAACAGGATTTTTAAAATGAAAAATCCCATGAAGAGCCAGAAGAGAAGAACTATAATACCAAGCACCAGGTAGGTTACCAGTCCATAAAATCTGATTTTCCCTTCTGGATTATTGTATTTGACAGGATACCAAATAATTACAGCTATCAGGGCAAAAAGTCCGTTATAAACCAGGCTGTCCGCAGCTGCAACAATGTAGGGTAAATCATAAAAAATTATTTCTGCCAGGAAGTGTATTCCTGATATCAGGAACCATACCAGTAAATAAATATATATATTCCGTCTCCTTTCAAAAATCGGATTAGCCATGGTGAAAGGATTTAAAAGCCTTCGATATCACCACCTCCAAATATGGTTACTCCTTTAATAACCAGTTCCCTGCTGGGATCTCGAACTTCGTCGGGTCTGGGTCTGCGTTTGTCTGAAAATCCTCCGAATATCGAAGAAACTTCAATTTTAACATCCCAATTAGTTGGTATAATCAGTTTTGTTCCTCCAAACATGGCAAAAATATCTATCACATTCCTGCCTTTTGCAAGGTTAGCAGTCCTGAAATCAATTTTTGATCCACCAAAAATTGAGGTAATCCTACCACCCCTGAAATTCTGAGTCGTAATCACTTTATCTCCACCTCCAAATATTGATGAATCATCGATAAATTCGATGCTGTTTTCAACTGGTATTCGCTGATGCCCCCACCTTCTTGTTATCAATAAGAAACCTATCGCTACCAGGACTACCGGCCAGAATAATCTGTGCCAGTTAAAAGGAATATCCAATACATGAGGTATCATAAAGAATGCACCAACACCAATAAGGATAAAACCGGCCAACCGGTTTTCACGCGAGATTAAGAGGAACAATCCGATCAATATCAGCAGACCCTGCCACGAAAAAACTATACCACGTATATTCCAGGGTAACCAATTGAAATTAACTGCAATCAGTAATAATCCGGCACATATAAGCAGAATTCCTATTATTGCCCTTTTGTTGTTTTTATATTCTTCCATTTTAATCTCCTTTCCTTTTAAATTATCTGTCCCAAAAGTATCCCATTCTATTAATTGCAGGAATGAATAATCGGTGAAAGTAAGGAAACTGCCGGTGAAT
>CAZEKO010000115.1:0-3263 GCA_964512775.1 uncultured Bacteroides sp.
AATCGGATTATTTACACTTGCGGTAGCAATGACTGAAGAATCAGAAGGTACAAGCTATCTTTTTCCTGAAGTTAATTTAATGATTTAATAATTATGGCAGAAAATCAAAGGTTTGTCTTAATCGGACTCGGTGCTTTTGGCAAAGAGATTGCACGGACCCTGCATGAACATAATGCGGATGTTATTATTATGGACCGTGATCCCAATACTGTCAATATGATGAAGTCTGAAGGATTTAAATATGCTGTGCAGATTGATAATCTTGATCCCTCTACCCTGGCAAGATTTGTAAATCCTGATGATATCGTAATTGTATCAACGGGCGATGCTTTCGAATCAAATATACTCACCATTGCCATCCTGAAGGAGATTGGGGTCAAAACAATTTATTCCAGGGCTACTAAAGATATTCAGCTTAAGATCCTGGAGAAAATGGATATCACTGAGATCCTTTTCCCCGAAAAACAGGAAGGCCGGAGATTTGCACTGAAATTGCTGAACAGGGACATAAAATTCATTGATGAGTTTGCACCGGATATTTTTTTGATTGAAGTACCGATACCTGGACGATTTATAGGAAAATCCATTGTAGATATGGGAATCAGGACAAAACACAATGTGAATGTTATTGGACTGAAGATGGTTCAGAAAGATCCTGACGGACATGAAACACAGAAGATGGATTATGTCGGTTTTGAGAAGACCAAGTTAAGAAAAGAACATTCTTTGCTGGTTATTGGTAAAGAAGAGGATCTTGAAGACCTGGTAAAAGAGAATGGTAAGGTTTAGTTTTTTCTCTTGCCAATTCTTATAGTTTTATTCAAAATTATTGGTCTTGCCCATATTCCCACGCTGAATACATATCCGAAAGTAATTAGCAGGAATAACATTGCAAATCTCAGTTCGAAAAGTTCACTTAAGCCTCCGATGATCCACGGTACAGCAGCTCCTCCTGCGATTCCGGTGCATAATATACCTGCAAATGAACCGTGATGTTCTTCTAAAGAGTTCAGTGCAAGAGAAACTACTATTGGCCATAAAATGGAAATAAGGAATCCGATGGCAGGGAAAGCTAACCTTGCGATATTTCCGGGACCAAAAAGGGCCACCAACAGGCAGATTACAGACAGAGAAACAGATCCAAGCAGGATTTTCCTGCTGTCAATTAATCTCAGCAAAATAAGTCCGACTGCACAACCGACCATCATCATTCCCCAGAACCAGGCAACTGCGTTCGCCCCTACAGTATTGGGATCAAAACCGTGGTATCTTTCGAGGAATGTAGATATCCAGTAACTGACCCCCTGTTCGGTGCCCACATAGCAGAAAATCCCGATAAAAAACAGAATCACGGTTCGTTTTTTAAATAGCTGAAGAATCACAGACCAGGCACCAATCTTTTCTTCATCAGTACGTTCAACTTTTGGGAACCTTGAAACAAAAAGGAGAATGATCATGAGGAGGGTTATCAATGAGAAAAACCAGTACATCGATACCCATGACATTTCTGATGGGATAAGCTTTGAAATTATCCTTATAATTAAATCTGAATCACCGGAAACGGAATTCAGGTTCAGAACAAAATATTTATAGATATGCGGGCCGATATAGGATGCCCCACCGAAGATCAGCTGAGCCATTGCAGAAAAGAAAGCGAAATTTTCTTCACCTCCGCTCACCCTTAACAGTGGATTAATAGCTACCTGGAGTATGGCAAAACCTGCACCCACGATGAATAGTGTACCGAGGAAAACACTGAACTTTGGTATAAGGACGAACATAATTACTCCCACAAGTACAAGAAGAAATGCCCCGATCATTGTTCTTTTCTCTTTGTAGGCCTCCACGAGCATACCACCGGGAATGGACATTACTCCGTAAGCCAGGAAAAATGCCATAGGCAGGAATCCCCTTACGAAATCATTCAATCCATAACTTTCAGCAACCGAAGGATTAATAGCACCAAGTATGTTTGTGATTATCGAGATAGCAAAGAAGGTCAGGAAAACCAGGAGCACAAGGTAATAGTTGCGTTTCATAGCGGTGAATTTAGAAATGAGGTCTGGGCGAAGATATAAAAATTCTGAGTAACGATTGTATCTATTATTTGTCATAAAACCAATGAGATTGGCATAATCGTTGCATTATTATTTATTGATAATATAATTTATTTTTATAATTTAGCCGGTTATTAAAAAAACATGAACGGAAAGGGCTTATATGAGCGGGTTATGGTGATTTTTGGAGGAGTAATGGTATTTTTTTACCTCGGATTAGGATTATTTATCATCTTTCATCCATTGTTTAATCATATTGAAAAATTCATCAGGATCCTTTTTGGTTCTGCATTAATAATATATAGCCTGACAAGAGCATTCAGGACTTACGAAAAAGTTCGCGAGGCCTTTTTTTCAGGAAATAATTCAGACGAATGATGTTAAAATTAAAAATATTGTCCGGACGGATCCTTATACTTACCGGATTGGTTTTTAGCATAGTTTCATGTACTGGTAAAAACAAACCATTTGATGAAAGGCCTACCAGGGGTGATATAAAGATTAGCGTGGATGAATCATATAAGCCGCTTATAGATGCTGAAATAAATGTTTTTACCACCTTTTACCCTTACGCAAAAATAACCGCTGATTATAAACCTGAATGGGATGTCGTTTCTGATTTCATAAATGATTCAGTACAGCTGATTGTAACCAATAATAAACTTACAGAGGATCAGATAGGATATCTGCGTGAACAGAATATTATTGTCAAGACCGTAACCTTTGCCAATGATGCCCTGGCGATAATAATAAATAAAGAAAATACGGATTCTTTGCTGACTTACAATAATATTCAGGATATTTTTACAGGCAAAATAACCAGATGGAAGGATTTAAATCCCGAATCAAAACTGGGAAAAATATCGGTTGTTTTCGACAATTCAAAATCAGGGAATGTAAGATATGTCAAGGAAAAATTTGAGATTTCCGGGAGTCTTCCTGATAATTTTTTTGCAGTTAATACCAATGCAGAGGTTATTGATCATATTAACCGGAATATAAATGGGATGGGTATAATAAGCGTGAATTGGATAAGTGATACAGATGATTCACTCAGTATGAGTTTCATTAATAAAATTCGTGTTGTAGCAGTTTCACAACCTCATTTGGATGAATCCACATATTACCGGCCATATCAGGGTTCCATTTATCAAAAATCATATCCCTTTACCAGAGAAGTCTATCTGATCTCGCGTGAAACATTTA
>CAZEKO010000115.1:3363-6397 GCA_964512775.1 uncultured Bacteroides sp.
AATGACAGCGAAGCTGAACAATTACGTACAAAGGCCAAAAGCCTTCTTCCTCCTTATAAGAAAATTAAGCAAATACTCAATCCCAGGGATTATGCTTATGCACTTGCTAAAATTGCTGAATCATATATCAGGCTTAGGAGTGTTGATACATCTCTTGCATTACCTCTTCTAAAGGAAGCAATTAAAATTGATAAGACTAATCCTGATATTTATATTATTTTGGGGGATGTTTATATACTTGTTAATGACGGGACAAATTCTATTTTCAATTATAAACTTGCACAGAATTATGATCCGGGTTCTCCGACAGCCAATATGAAGATTGGAAGTATTTATGTGAGAGGTCTTAACCTCATGGCTGCCATTCCCTATTATGAAGCTGCTATTAAACTGGCTGCTGACTATGCACCTGCATACAGGGAGCTGGGCCAATTATATTCCATGGCCGGGAGGTATGATCAATCAAAAGAGTATTTCAAAACATATCTCGATCTCACCAAAGGAAATATTCCAGCAAAGATCCGGTATGTAAATGCATTATTTTATGCTAAGGAATATGAGGAAGTTGTTCAAACCGTTGAGGAGATCTTTGCTATAGATAAAACCAGGAATTACCTGAACAGGATTGCTGCTTATTCCTGTTATGAAATGGAAGAATCCGATATGGACAAAGCCCTTAATTACATGGAAAATCTTTTCAATACCCTTCCGCCTGATAATCTTATCAAAAAAGATTATACTTACCTGGCAAAAATATTGCTAAAAAAGAACAATGGGTATGCTAAATTACTCCAGGATACTGCAAGAGTCAATAATGAACTGGATGCAGCACGCAAGAATCTAAGCAATGCAAGAAGTCAGAACCAGGGTAAATGGAGAGCCAGGATTGACTCTCTTAATACAAGAAAAAGCCAGCTTAGTAATGATGTCTTGAGAGCGGATAAAGAAATCGACAGGGCATTCGTAGCTTACAATAAAGCTCTTGAATACGATAAGAAAGATGTGAATCTCCTGTCCGAAATCGCCAACGGCTACTATTCCTACAGGAGATATGAAGGAGCTGCCAGAACCTGGGAAAAACTTCTGGATCTCGGAAGGAATGATGTAAGCAATTATTTACAAATTGGACGAGCCTATTATTTGGCTAAGAATTATTCAAAAGCAGATTCGGTATTTAAAGTTGTAACGACAAAATTCCCGGATAATATTCAAAGCTATCTGATGATTGCCAGAACATATTCACAGATGGACCCTGATTCCAGAAGAGGCCTTGCAAAACCAAAATTTGAAACATTTATTGCCAAGGCCAGTGTTGACACAGTTGCCAATTCTAAAGAGTTAGTGGAGGCATTCGGGTATCTTGGTTATTATCATCTGAAAAAAGAGAATTATAGTGATGCAAATTATTGGTATGACCGTATTCTCACTATTGATCCCAGTAATAGAGAATTCCTGGTCAAGGGTTTCAGCGGTAAAGCTAACGTATCCTTTATGATGAGTGAAACTGTGAAAGAACTGGATGCAAAGCTACCCTATTTTGACCGGTCGATCTTTTTTTACAATAAGGCACTTGATGCAGATCCAGGCAACCAGAATGTCAGATCTTCCATCGACTATGTAACTTCAGTCAAGAAGAATATTATGGCACATATCAATCCCAATGAGCTGAAAGGTGTTATCAAAAATAACTCAGGGCAGCCAATAAGCGGAGCATCTATACGGGTTAAAGACACGGCAGCTGAAATTACAACTAATACAAAAGGTGAATTTAAATTTGAAATACCACTAAGTTCAGAAGTTTTAATTATTTCTGCAAAAGGTTATCAAACAAAAGAGGTTCCAATTACAAAATCGAGAATTTATAATGTGGAGCTTGAACAGTAAGATAATTTGAAAATAATTAACTGAACTTTTACGTTTAAACTGAAACTTGTTGCTGAAAAAACCGTATATATTAACGATATATTAATAATATGGAAAAGGATGTTATAAAAGTTCCGAGTTTTGATGATATGATTTTTAAAAACCGGAACAAAGAATACGGAGCATATAGTCTCCGAAAGAAGTACTTTCGTACGCTTTTACTGGCATTCATTTCAGGTATGGTTATTTTAAGTATTGCTGTAGTTGCGCCCTATATCAAAGCTGCCGGGATGGATATTACACAGAACACGGAAGAGGAGGAAGTAGTTTTTATCCAGATGGAGAAACTTGATCAGCCAGATGAAGAGATAGTTAAAATCTATGCTCCACCACCTCCACCCCAGGAGCAATTCCAGCAGCAAATTAAATATGTTGCACCTGAGGTTGTTGATAGTGTAGTGCCTCAAGAGGTGGGAGTTATGACAATGGATGAATCCGTACAAACCGTCCGGGATGACCAGGTTGCTGAAAATATACAATATGTACAGGAAGGAGATGGGGAGGAAGTCACTCCTGTTGAAGAAGAACCAGTCTTTTTCATCGTAGAAGAGATGCCAAGTTTCCAGGGTAAAGGGGAAGATGGTTTCAGGCAATATATTGCAAAGAACCTTAGATATCCTGAAATTGCGGCAGAAAACGGAATCAGCGGTAGAGTATATGTACAGTTTGCTGTTAATTCAAAAGGTCAGGTGGTGGATGCTGTTGTTGTAAGAGGCATAGATCCTGCCCTGGATCAGGAGGCCCTCAGGGTAGTAACGTCTTCTCCAAGATGGGAACCAGGCAGACAGAGGGGAACCCCGGTTAAGGTACAGTTTACTTTCCCGATTAATTTTATATTGGAATAATATCTCAGAAATGCTTTTACTCGCCGTGAGAAAATCCCATCGGTAATTTATGGATAAACAACAAGAAGCTTGTATAGTAAAATTCAATAAAAATTTGAATCAACGTATTTATTAAAAGAAAATTTAAATATATTTGCCTGTTCTAAAATGTCAAACTTTTAAAACTTTTCGAAAATGCCTGAAAAAAAAGGAAGTACACTTAAGGATGTACTACAGTCAGCTTTTGCATCGGGTGCTATTTTATTAGCCCTTGCAGCTTCAATTTT
>CAZEKO010000116.1:0-1976 GCA_964512775.1 uncultured Bacteroides sp.
GTGAATATCGTTCTACTGGAGGCTGAATCCATTGATATATTTTACTATCTTTAGACGCTTAAAAATTGAGGAAATGGGAAGGAAAAAAACGGAAAAAGCGGATCTGGAGAGAAGCAAAGGTATCTTTTTCCAATTAGGACTCGTCATTGTCCTTGCTGTTACTCTCATTGCGTTTGAATGGACAAGCCGGCCCCAGGTATTTAGCTCTATGGGTACAGTATCGGACCTGGGTCTTACTGAAGAAATAACACCGATAACCCGTCAACAGGAAATAAAACCGCCACCACCACCAACTCCACCTAAAGCAACGGATGTTCTTAATATCGTTGAAGACGACGTGAAGATCAATGATGAATTGATAGTCGATGATGCTGAGTCTGACCAGCAAATGGAAATAGATATAGTCGACTTTGGTGAAGGAGAAGAAGTTATTGAGGAAGAAGTTTTCTTTATTGTCGAAGATATGCCAAGTTTCCAGGGCAGAGGCATGGACGGTTTCAGGGAATGGATCGCCATGAATTTGAGATATCCTGAAGCAGCTGCTAAAAATGGTATTGGAGGAAGAGTTTATGTACAATTTGCAATTAATTCAAGAGGTGAGGTGGTAGATGTAGTTATAAAAAAAGGTGTTAATCCTGCACTTGACAAAGAAGCTCTCAGGATAGTAATGTCTTCCCCCAAATGGGAACCAGGTAAGCAAAGGGGAAAACCAGTCAAGGTACAATTTACTTTCCCGATTAATTTTGTATTATGATATTCAATCAGGATTTTTATTATTTTGCAAATAATTATAATCCAAAACTATGAAAAAGCTCGCCTACCTTTTAACACTTGTCGTCATATTTTCATCATGCTCCTCCTCCAAAAAACTCATGCAAAAAGGAAATTATGATGGAGCTATAGGTAAATCTGTGAAAGAGCTTAGAAAAAATCCTGATAACGCCAAGCAAGCAGATATCCTTGACCGCTCTTATAAAATCGCAAATGAAAGGGATAATGAACGCATAAAGTTTCTTAAACGCGAAAATAATCCAAATAACTGGGATGAGGTGTTTATGCTTTATTCAAGCCTTCAAAACAGACAAAGCCTTGTTCGTACAGTACTTCCACTTAATATAGATGGCCGGAATATTAACTACCCATATGTGGATTATGATGCAGAAATTATTGCTGCAAAAAACAAGGCAGCTGATTATTTTTATCAGAACGCCCAGCAACTAATAAAACTCGGGACAAAAGAGGGATACCGGCAGGCTTATGATGAACTGATGAAAGCCAGTAAATATACAGGAGGTCAGTATCTGGATATCGACAGAATGATTGAAGAAGCACAGTTAAAAGGAATGAGTCGCGCACTGGTTCTGGTAAATAATATGACGCATATTAATCTTGATCCTGTATTTATGGAGGATCTGCTTGAAATTAATACTGATGGTCTTGAATCACCTTGGGTAGAGTACCATTTTAAAGATCTGGATGAACAGACCAATTATGATTATACCATTTTCATTAACCTTGAATCCATAATGGTTTCACCCGATAATGTAAAAGAATCTGATAAAATTTATAAAAAGGAAATTCAGGATGGTTTTGATTATGTTCTGGATGCAAGGGGAAATGTCATGAAAGATACGGCTGGAAATGATATTAAAGTCCCAAAATATAAAACCTTATCCTGTACGGTGATTGAAACACATCAGAACAAATCTGTGCGTATTGAAGGAAATGCTGAATTCCTGTCAAATAATCCCAGGAAGTTACTTAAAAAAGAACCCATCGGGGCAGAAAATGTCTTTGATCACCAATCGGCCCGTGCAGTGGGAGATATTGAAGCCCTTGACTCTGCAGCACGGGAATTAATCAAGTCTGAATATATTCCTTTCCCAAATGATATGCAGATGATTTTTAATACTACTCAGACTTTGAAACCTGCTATCCGGGATGCAATTTACAGAAACAGGCGGTATATATTCTGA
>CAZEKO010000116.1:2076-6348 GCA_964512775.1 uncultured Bacteroides sp.
TTTGAAACCTGCTATCCGGGATGCAATTTACAGAAACAGGCGGTATATATTCTGATATGCCTGAACCGATTATAACGGAACCCAAAACTCAGACGGCAATCCTTATTGGCGTTATTGATGACACCACTACCGAGCAGGCTGTTAATGAATATCTTGATGAACTTGCATTTCTGGCCTTTACAGCAGGTGTCCTTCCTGTAAAAAAATTCGTACAGAAACTGAAATACCCCAATCCAAGAACCTTTGTAGGTGCAGGCAAAATAAAAGAAATTAAAGATTTTATCATACAGAATGATTCGGATCTTGTCATTTTTGATGATGAATTATCGGCAAGCCAGTTAAGGAATATTGAACGTGAACTGAAATGCAGGATTCTCGACCGGACTAATCTTATTCTTGACATATTTGCACGAAGAGCGCGTACCGCACATGCAAAAACACAGGTGGAATTAGCGCAATATCAATATCTCCTTCCCCGGCTGGCAGGAATGTGGACACACCTGGAAAGACAGAGAGGAGGTATCGGACTCAGGGGGCCGGGCGAAACAGAGATTGAAACCGACCGGAGAGTAGTGCGGGAAAGAATTGCCAAACTGAAAGAAGATCTGGTTAGAATTGACAAACAGAAAAAGACACAACGTCAGAACAGGGGAAAAATGGTGAGGGTTGCTCTGGTTGGTTATACTAATGTCGGAAAATCAACCCTTATGAATTTAGTGAGTAAATCTGATGTTTTCGCCGAAAATAAATTATTTGCAACCCTTGATACAACCGTAAGGAAAGTAATAATTGGGAATTTACCTTTTTTACTTTCAGATACAGTTGGTTTTATCAGGAAATTGCCCCACTCCCTTATTGAATCATTCAAATCGACTCTCGATGAAGTCAGAGAATCAGACATATTGTTGCATATAGTTGATATTTCCCATACGAATTTCGAGGAGCAGATTGAAATTGTTCAGCAAACCCTGTACGAGATAAATGCCAGTGATAAACCTGTGATCCTGGTTTTTAATAAAATAGATGCCTTTAAATATATTTTGAAAGATGACGATGATCTCACACCCATTATAAAAGAAAATATAAGCCTTGATGAGCTCAGACGTACATGGATGGCAAAATGTAATGGAACCTGTGTATTTATATCAGCAAAAAACAAGGAAAATATTGAAGATTTTAAAAATCTGCTTTACAGTAAAGTCAGGGAAATCCATATAGAAAGATACCCCTATGATGATTTTTTGTATTGACATCTCACTTCAATAATCCCTTTTTAATCATATATTCGGCAATCTGAATTGCATTGGTTGCAGCCCCTTTTCTCAGATTATCCGAAACTATCCATAAGTTCAGACAATTTTCCCTTGATTCATCCCGCCGGATCCGTCCGACAAAAACTTCATCTTTTCCCTCAGCATTCCGGGGCATTGGGTAGAGGTTTTGTGAAGGATCATCCTGGACGACCACACCTGCGGTTTTTGAGAGTAATTTCCGAACATCTGCCAGATCGTATTCCTTCTCAAACTCAACATTGACTGATTCTGAATGTCCTCCCATAACAGGAACCCTGACAGCAGTAGCAGTCACCTTTATGGTATCGTCTTCGAGTATCTTCTGCGTTTCATTAACCATTTTCATCTCTTCCTTAGTATATCCATTCTCCAGGAAAACATCACAATGTGGCAGGCAATTTTTATCAAGCTGATGTGGATAAGCCATTTCCCCCGAAATACCTGCACGTTCATTTTCAAGCTGACGGACAGCTCTGATTCCCGTACCAGTTACAGACTGGTAAGTTGATACGACCACTCTTTTAATCCTGTAAGTTCTGTGGAGGGGCGCCAGCACCATAACCATTTGAATAGTGGAACAATTAGGATTTGCAATTATCTTATCTCCTGAAGTCAGGACGTGTCCGTTTATTTCAGGTACAACCAGTTTTTTTGTTTTATCCATTCTCCATGCCGATGAATTATCAATCACCACCGTTCCCACTTTTGCATATTCCGGAGCCCATTGAAGCGATGTCTGGCCGCCGGCTGAAAAAATTGCTACGTCAGGTTTATAGCCAATGGATTCAGGGATACTGATGACTTTGTGATTTTTTTCTAAAAATTTTACCTCTTTACCTACCGATTTTTCTGATGCAACGGGATAAAGTATTGTAACGGGGAATTTTCTTTCCTCAAGAACTTTTAACATGACCCGGCCAACGAGACCGGTTGCACCAACAACAGCAACCTTCATTTTAATGTGTTTTATAATATCAAATATAAAGATATATGAAAATTAAGGATATGAAATTTGTTTTATTAATTATTCCTGTGATTTGTTCAGGTCAGGTACAATTCAATTTTGAAAATCATGGGATCGGGGAGTGGACGACCAGCAGGCCATCTTCCTGGGATACTTCTTCATTGGAGCCAATTTCAGGAATGTTTTCGATGAAACATGTCTATGATAATCCTGAAGGCGGCCATGACCAGGTAAGTTTCTGCATTGACAGCCTTCATATGGAATCGGGTTTTACGGAATGGCAATTTATGGTCAGACATGGGTATGATCCTTCCTCTTCCAACAATTGGGCTGTGTATCTTACAGCAGATGCTGATGCGACCCAGATGTTTGCAGGAGGATATGCTTCAGGCTATGCCATTGGTGTAAATTACAACGGTTCCGATGATCTTTTAAAATTGTGGAAAATTTACCGGGGAGTTGGAACGCCTGTGATTAATACCAGTTTAAACTGGCAGGAGGAGATAGGGACTAATCCGGCAGGTATCAAGGTTATCCGATCTCCAGATGGAATATGGCAAATCTTTGTTAAACATCAGGATTCAATTTATTTGCCAGCAGGAGAAGGAACTGATCAGGAATTAACCAATATACGTGACTTTGGGATTTATTATAAATATTCTGCTAAGCAGGATTGCAAATTATGGATTGATGATATTCTGATCTCTGGAACATTTATAAGGGACACAATCCCACCAGTACTTCTTAATATTAATATTTCAGGAAACAGATCCGTACTTCTGAATTTTTCAGAACCGCTGGATACAGGTTCAGGGATACCCATAACAAATTTTTTCGCAGGCCAGGATCTTGGATGTCCGGGGGAGGTACTGATTGAGGAAGAAAATTTATTAAGGCTGATTTTTAATCAGGACTTCCCGGATGGCATAACCTGTAAACTAAGTATACAGGGCTTGAAGGACCTGAAAGGAAACCTTATCCGGCCTTCAGAATATGAATTTGTTTATTATTCAACTGGATGGTTCGATATCATTATAAATGAAATCATGGCAGATCCTTCTCCTCCAATTGGATTACCTGAATTTGAATATATTGAACTTCTGAATCGAACCGATCATAAAATTGATTTAAAGGACTGGACAATTTCCTGTGGGAATATTGTCAAAATATTTCCCGATATCAGCATCGATGCCGGATCATTTCTACTATTGATTCATGAAGATGGGGAAAATGAGTTTAGTCAATTTGGGGAATGCCTGCCCATATTTTCTTCCCGGACAAGCCTTGCAAATTCAGGGGCCAATATCGAGTTGAGGAATGAGGAAGGCAGGTTGATATCCTGGACAAGTTATAGTAATGAATGGTTTGAGAATGATTATTACAGGACTGGAGGGTGGTCGCTTGAGAAGATTGATCCTGAAAGGTTTTGCGCAGGCAATGAAAACTGGGTAGTAAGTATTGATCCAACCGGAGGTACACCAGGCAGGATAAATACAGGTGCAGGTATTGTTCCAGATACAATTAATCCCGGTATAGTTTATATTGAGATTCCCGGAGAATCTGTTATTGAAGTTTTTTTCAGTGAACCGATGGATAGTATAACACAACTTCTTCAGGAATATTATTTAATTGATCAGGGAATAGGAAATCCTGTGGAAATTAAATTAAGGAGTCCGGATTATCATTCTGCTCTCTTGTATTTAAGCAAACCTCTTGAAGAAGGATTAATTTATAAGCTTACAATCACTGGTGGTCTGAAAGATTGTGCTGGTAACATCATTGAATGGCCAGACTCAGTTCTTTTTGCCAGGCCAGAATTACCCGGGAAAGAAGATATCCTTATTTCAGAGATTATGTTTGATCCCCTTCCAGGTAACTCAGAATTCATAGAGATAATTAATAATTCATTGCGAACTTACGATTTAAGCGACATTATAATAGCGGAGAGGGATATTCAATCTAATGGAATAGCCTCATTCACTTCGGTTTGCCAGACTCACAGGTTATTTTTCCCCG
>CAZEKO010000117.1:0-1666 GCA_964512775.1 uncultured Bacteroides sp.
TCGAATTCAAACATCCTGATCCTGTCTTTTATTTTGACAGCAATCTTATCATTGCATAGATTTCCGATACTTCCTTCATGGGAATAAACAGCAGTTTCATCAGGTTTGTAATTCCCGTCCCTTATGGCATCAGCAACCTCGCGATAAGCTTCTCTGAAAGGTTTTCCTTCTGCCACCAGCCGGTTTACATTTTCCACACTGAAAATATATTTGTATTTCTCATCATTCCTGTCAATATTCTTAATGATAAGCTCCGGGAATATCCGTTCCACAATACGGATGCAATCCAGAATATCTTCAAACGCAGGAAGGAAATATGCCTTGATTACCTGAAAATCCCTGTGGTATCCTGACGGAAGATTATTTGCCAGGAGGCTTATCTGATTTGGCAGAGACTGTATTGCTGAACATCTGGCTCGGACAATTTCAAAAATATCCGGGTTACGTTTATGTGGCATAATGCTGCTGCCGGTAGAATATTCTTCCGGCATATCGATAAAGTTGAAATTCCCGCTCATATACAGGCAGACATCCCCTGCATATTTGCCAAGAGTATATGCAAGTGAAGCTAATGCCTGAGCCGAAATCAATTCTGATTTCCCTCTTGCATTCATGGCATGCATTGAATTAAACCTCATGTTTTCAAAACCCAGTAAGCTCGTGGTCATCTGCCTGTCAATGGGTAAAGAGGTTCCAAAACCTGCAGCTGATCCCAATGGATTCTGGTTGACCATGCGGTATGCTGCATAAAAAACCAGCAGGTCATCTGCAAGCGTTTCTGCAAAACTTCCAAACCATAATCCGAATGATGCGGGCATCGCAGCCTGAAAATGTGTATAACCAGGCAGGAAATAATTGGAGTATTTCTCACTTAGACTTAAAAGTTTACCTGAAAACGTTTCTATCGCAAGCACAATCTCATTGATTTTATCACGTATAAACAAATGAATATCAAGAAGTACCTGATCATTCCTGGAACGGCCCGCATGCACTTTCTTTCCTGCCTCACCAAGAGTACTCGTAAGTTGTTTTTCGACCTCACTATGGACATCCTCAACACCCTCAGAAATAACGAACTCTCCTGATAAAATCTGCTTATAAATATGTAATAGTGCTTTTTTCAATGCCTTTGATTCATCCAGGGATATGATCTTCACTGATTCGAGCATCATTACATGCGCAATTGATCCGATTATATCATACCTGGCAAGGAGGAGGTCCAGCACCCTGTCTTTGCCAGTAGTAAAATCCTGAGTCACTTTGTCAAATGCTTTTCCCTTGTCCCAGAGTTTCATATCAGTTTTAAATTAGAAAGCAGGTTCATATAAATATCTATTCCATCATTGATTTCCCGGGTTAGAATGAACTCATCAGCAGTATGTGATCTGATGGGATTTCCGGGGCCGATCTTAACTGTCGGAAAAGACATTAAGGCCTGGTCAGATAAAGTGCCTGATCCGTAACATTTAATGCCAAGCTCTCTGGCTTTCCTTACAACAGGATGATCCGCGCTGATCGATTTAGAATTCAACCTGAACGATCGGCTTTTTATATCGCTTTTAAGATTTTCGCGTAAAATATCAAATATTTCCCTGTTTGTATAACAGTCATTTGTCCTGACATCAACAACAAAGGAACAGGACTCGGGGACTATGTTGTGTGCCTC
>CAZEKO010000117.1:1766-6303 GCA_964512775.1 uncultured Bacteroides sp.
CCCCTGCATCATTACTTCCTAATCCAGTTATTTTCCCTTTTAATTTATTTGGGATGAAAGGATCGTTTGACCATTCCCTTCCCGGCCTGACAGTATCAATATGAGAATTCAGAAGGATTGTTGGAAGATTTTTCTTAACAGGACCGTATGTCCATATATTATTGAATTTTCTTTCAACCTTAAAACCAAGATCGACCAGTACAGATTGCAGCATATCAGCCGCCTCTTTCTCCTCCGTGCTGAAAGACGGGATCCGGATTAATTCCGAAAGCAAATTCATGGCAAATTTTTTCGCTTCCTGCCTGTTCATTCTGTTATTTTTTCAGCTTATTCACAGAGTAATATATTCTCATGGGGTTGCTCAGAATTTTGGTAAAACCCTTAACATCATCTCCGGTCCAGCCATAATTCATCTCCCCGTATTTCGCCTTTGAGGCTTGCATCAAATCATTTTCCGAGGAGATCCCTTCAATTGAAAACGAATATGGACGCAGTTTTAAAAACACTTTCCCTGTGACTGTTTCCTGACTCTGCTGAAGGAAGGATTCAATATTTCTCATCACCGGATCAAGAAACTGACCTTCATGCAGCATCATGCCATACCATTCAGATAACTGGTCTTTCCAGTAAATCTGCCACTTACTCAGAACATGCTTTTCAAGTGCCTGGTGAGCCTGAATGATCATTAGTGGTGCCGGTGCCTCAAAGCCAACTCTTCCTTTAATCCCAATAATAGTATCTCCCACATGAATCCCACGTCCAATTGCAAATGCAGACCCTGTTTTATTAAGATTTTTTATGGTCTCGATCCCCTCTTTAAGTTCTCCTTTATTGAATTCAATAATAAGATTAAGTTCATCAGTGGTTTTAAGTTGCCCCGGGTACGCATGTTCAGGAATACCAAGATGTGATGTCAAGGTTTCTTTTCCCCCGACCGATGTCCCCCACAGACCCTGATTTATACTGTAGTCAAAGTCGGAAAAAGAATCTTCAATCCCGGCTTTGCGCAGGTATTCTTTTTCTTCTTCCCGTGAAATTTTTAATTCCCTTACCGGGGCCAGGATTTTAATTTCCGGTGCAATAATGTTAAATATTATCTCAAATCTTATCTGGTCATTGCCTGCTCCGGTACTTCCATGTGCAATAGATTGTATCTTATGCTTTAATGCATATTCAATCACTGATAGAGCCTGAAAGGTTCGTTCAGAGCTTACCGACATCGGGTAAGTTTTATTCCTGAGCATATTGCCAAATATGAGGTACCTGATGCATTCCCTGAAATAGCGCTCACTTACATCAATTGTTTCATGGTGTGAAACTCCCAGAGAACGTGACCGCTGCTCTACTCTTTTTGTCTCTTTCTCGTCAAAGCCACCTGTATTAACAAAAACAGTATGTACCTCAAGATTTTTTTCATCTGTCAGATATTTTGCGCAGAAAGATGTATCCAGGCCACCACTGAATGCAAGTACAATTTTTTCTTTTATTTTATGCATATTTATGCGTTTGTTTCTTTTTCTTTTTCGAAATAAGTCCAATTAATTCCTTCCCTGATTTATTAATAATCCATCTTTTCTGATCTTTAACCGGATCAAAAAGCATCCCTGTACACAGACAATGCATCCTGTTTGTCCGGAATAATACGTCATAATATGAACAGGTCTGGCAACCTTTCCAGAATTCTTCATCATCGGTTAGTTCAGAAAAAGTAACCGGCTTATATCCAAGTGCTGAATTTATTTTCATCACTGCCAGACTGGTTGTCAGCCCGAATATTTTTGCATCTGGAAAAAGTTTCCTCGACAATTTAAAGGCTTTATCCTTAATCTTCATTGCGAGTCCTGCACCACGATATTTCTCAATTACTATGAGCCCTGAATTTGCTACGAATTTTTTATGCCCCCAGGATTCTATATAACAGAAACCGGTAAATTTTCCCGATTGGGTGAGGCCGATAACAGCCTTACCTTCAATTATTTTCTGACTTAGATACTCTTTTGACCTTTTTGCCAGCCCTGTTCCTTTAATCTTCGAAGCATTAATAATAGCTTCTTCAATTTCCGGGACATAATTCAGATGTTCCTGACCGGCAATCATCACTTTGATCTTTTCCATTATTATTTATTTAAACTGTTTATACAATTTCAGGTATTAATCTTGAAAGCATATTCTTAACATCTTCCTTTGTGGTTCCTTCGCGGGGTATAATTAAAATTGTATCATCACCAGCGATGGTCCCAATAACCTGGTAACTTCCCATATTATCTATCGCTGATGCAATACTTGGGGCGTACCCGGGAAGTGTTCTGATTACCCCCAGATGCCATGCAAAGTCAATAGATACAAATCCATTCAGCGGAAAATTTTCCCCCGATAACAGATTTGCCTGTTCTGATTCCTGGGAGGGTAGAAAATATATATACCCCTTTTTAGTATCCGCAATTCTTGCTGCCCGGAGAAATTTGAGATCTCTTGACAGGGTTGCCTGGGTTAAACGAAAACCTTTTCTGACAAGCTTTTCCACCAGGTCTTCCTGACTTGAAATTTTTTGATTTTCAATGATTTTCCGGATAGCCAGTAACCGTTGAGTTCTTGTCTTCATTATGCATATTTATTCATTAATATTGCAAATTTATACAATTTTTTAATATTTTCAATATATTATTCTAAAAATTGTATTTTTGACACCATGATTAAGAATGATATCAACAAGGTATTAATACTGGGCTCAGGAGCGCTTAAAATCGGTGAAGCAGGTGAATTTGATTATTCCGGATCACAGGCATTGAAAGCCCTGAAAGAGGAAAACATTAAGACAATACTGGTAAATCCCAATATTGCAACAATACAGACTTCAGATAAAATTGCAGATAAGGTTTATTTCCTGCCGGTCACTCCTTATTTTATTGAAAAGGTCATTGAAAAAGAAAAACCCGATGGAATACTGCTTTCCTTTGGTGGTCAGACAGCTTTGAATTGCGGCATTGAACTCTACAGGCAAAATATACTTGAAAAACATGGTGTAAGAATTCTGGGAACTCCAATACAATCAGTTATCGATACCGAAGACAGGGATAAATTTGTGAAGAAGCTGGATGAAATTCATATTCATACTCCCAGAAGTCAGGCCGTTACAACGGTTGAACAAGCTATTGATGCTGCAGGTTCTTTAGGATTTCCTGTAATCCTCCGGGCTGCTTATTCACTGGGTGGGCAGGGCAGTGGATTCTGTTTCAACGAAGAAGACCTTGTTCGTGAAACCTCCAAAACTCTATCCTATTCACCACAGATACTCGTCGAGGAGTCTTTGAAAGGATGGAAGGAAATTGAATATGAAGTTGTCCGTGATCATTATGACAATTGCATCACTGTTTGCAATATGGAAAACTTTGATCCTCTCGGTATTCATACAGGAGAGAGCATTGTTGTTGCACCTTCCCAGACCCTTACAAATACTGAATATTACAAACTCAGGCAGCTATCTATAGAAATTATCCGCCATTTAGGCATTGTTGGAGAATGCAATATTCAGTTCGCCCTTGATCCCGGTTCTGAAGAGTACCGTGTTATCGAGGTCAACGCCAGGCTTTCAAGATCCAGTGCCCTTGCTTCAAAAGCAACCGGGTATCCTCTTGCATTTGTTGCTGCCAAGCTGGCTCTTGGATATGGCCTGCATGAATTGAAAAATTCGGTTACAAAAACCACCTCTGCATTTTTTGAACCGGCACTTGATTACATTGTATGCAAAATCCCGCGATGGGACCTGAACAAGTTCATTGGAGTTTCAAAACTGATCGACAGCAGTATGAAAAGTGTTGGTGAAGTTATGGCTATAGGACGGAATTTCGAAGAAGCAATTCAAAAAGGGATCAGGATGATCGGTCAGGGTATGCATGGATTTACCGGTAACCGCGACCTGCAATTTAAGGATGTCGAAAAAGAATTGTCAGAACCAACTGATATGAGGATCATCGTAATTGAACAGGCTTTTGATCAGGGTCTGACAATCGACCGGATCCATGAGCTTACTATGATTGACAGGTGGTTTCTTTACAAGCTCAAAAATATTTTTGATCTAAAAAATGAACTTGAAAAATTCAATTCTCTTGACAAACTCCCTTTTGGCCTACTGAGAAAAGCAAAAATTATGGGATTTTCAGATTTCCAGATTACCCGGCATGTTCTGAAACCCGTTTCAAAATTCACCAGCGAAAAGAGCCTTGAAGTCAGAAATTACAGGAAGAAAGCAGGTATTATTCCCTTCGTCAAACAGATAGATACACTGGCAGCCGAATATCCGGCCCTTACGAATTACCTTTACCTTACTTACAGCGGATCGGAGCATGATGTTGAGTTCAGCCAGGATAAGAAATCAGTAATTGTGCTGGGATCCGGAGCATATAGAATTGGCAGCAGTGTCGAATTTGACTGGTGCAGTGTGAACGCTTTATACACCATAAAGAATCATGGTTATAAATCAGTGATGATTAATTATAATCCGGAAACTGTCAGCACCGATTATGATATTTGCGACAGG
>CAZEKO010000118.1:0-1889 GCA_964512775.1 uncultured Bacteroides sp.
ATCTTATCGAGTGATTGGGAAAGAAGGGTGAGATGTCCGGCTGATTGTAAAGCTGAAACGGCTGTCAGAATTCCAAGAAAAAACAAAACAGTTGGTGTGTCCACTTTTCGCAATATTCTTGATACTAAAAGATGAGCCCGTATATCTTTTACCCTTCTCCGGTGCAGGATTTCTGTTACAATCCAAATGATACTGAGTCCAAAGAGCATTCCCAGGTAGGGAGGCAGGTGTGTAAAGGTTTTAAATACAGGGACAAATAAAAGAGATCCTACTCCCAGGATGAGCATTAATCTCCTTTCAAAGTCAGTGATTTTTTCACTCGGGTCGTCAACTTTTGGATCATATTCAGGCCTTTCAATCTGGCCTTTTGGATAAAATACGGTGACTATAATAAGAGGAACAACTATACTTGCCAGACTGGCCAGAAATACATCAAGAATAATTCTTAAAGCGGTAATTTGCCCGCCTATCCAAAGCATTATTGTAGTTACATCCCCGATAGGTGACCATGCGCCTCCTGAATTTGCCGCTATTACTACCAGGCTTGCCATAAACCATCTGTCCTGTCGTTTTGCCATAAGTTTCCTTAGCAAGGCAACCATAACAATAGTAGTTGTTAGATTATCAAGCACCGACGAAAGGAAGAATGTTATGAAACTAAGAATCCACATCAGTTTAACCCTGTTTGTGGTACTGATCCTGTCAGTTATGATTTTAAATCCTTCATGAGTATCAATCATCTCGACAATAGTCATGGCTCCAAGCAGAAAAAAAAGGATCTGAGCCATCTCTCCAAGATGTTGCGTAATTTCGTGGTCAGCTATAAAATCAATATAATTACCATCAGGATTTTCAAGCAAAAATTCATGCCAGTAAGGGCTGTTGGGAAGTATGGTCTCTGCACCAAAAATATAAATTGTCCATAGAAGAACTCCGGTAAGCAAAGCAGTTGCAGCTTTATCTATTTTCAGAGGGTGTTCCAGTGCTATTCCCGTATAACCAAGAATAAACACAACTGCCATTAAAACAAACATAGCAACAGGGTATTAATTATTTTTAAGATCAGTTACAGGCTCAGCTTCCTTTTCAGTGGCTTTGTTTCTATCTTTTCTTTTATCCCCTGTGAAGATAGCTTTCCAGTATCTTTTAATTAATTCCCCGAAAGTATTGAAATCTTCCCGATAAATAAAACCAACACCCTGGGTATATTGCGAAGTATTGTACAGCTGATCATCGTTAGAGTGATTATATGCCTTCAAGCTTAGTTTTCCGTCATTTGTTAGTTTGACATTTACATCAAATTCTCCTGTAATATTTTTAGTGGAAGTTCCTTCCTGTGTAGCGGTTGTCTGTGATCCGCCTACATCAAGGTTGGTGTGAACGGTTACCCTGTCATCTAGTATTTGTGTTGAAAGTGCGACCTGAACCTGATCTGTGGTTATTTCATCGCCAGGTCTGTAATTCACACCTATATCAAAATCGTTACTGATCTGAGATAACCAGTTGCTTAACTGATTTGATAGAAGTTCGCTGGTGGTGACTCCAGCCATCCCAGCACCCTGAGCTGTCCCGGCTCCTGAACCAGCTGCAAACTGAGATGAGGAAAAATTATTTATGATGAGTAGAGAGAGGAATTGCTTTGTCAGTTCTTCATCCGTAGTTATGGCATTTTTTACAAAGTTTCTGGTTTCCTCCTCAGCAGTAGGAAGAATAATCTCAAACTGGAGGTTCGGATTCATCATTTTATCGGTCATTATCAAATGACAATCGACAGGATATCTTTTGTCCTTTAGATATGCAGGTGGATCCGGAACGAGAACCGAAGGAACGGCTTTTGTAGAATATACAGCCCTCATATCGATAACGGCATCAATAGGATCACCATTCCA
>CAZEKO010000118.1:1989-3287 GCA_964512775.1 uncultured Bacteroides sp.
AAAGTAATAAAAGTGTTTTCTGAAATCTCACTCCCTTCATTCATATTAATGTACAACTCTGTATTTTTTTCAGTTCGGGCCGAAACATTCATATTTATATTATCGAGTTTTCCTTTTATGTTGATGATTCCGGTACCGATAGCTTTGCCGTAGTACATTTCATTTTGAGATTCCCGTGTATTCAGGAAATAAAAGTTGGTGACATTGAAATTAAGATCGAAAAAGAAATCTCTTAACCAGTTGTTGGTAATACTTCCGTTCATCAGGGCTGAACTTCCCTGTTCATCAAAGATTTTGAAATCCCTGAAACGGATGTTATTATTATTAACCTGTATATCGTTGCTGAAACTATATCTGGTCTGAAGATATGAAATGAGAAAGGTGACTTTTTGAAGTTTCAGATCCCCATTCAGCAAAGGTTTTTTAAAATTACCCTTCAGGTTGAGAATTCCGCTGACAATACCTGATATATCGTCAAGATATTTATCCAGATAAGGATAAATAATACTAAGTTTCAGTTTATCCAGATTGAACCGGAAATCGAATTCCTTATTAAAAGGCTTGTAATCTCCCGAGATCTGCAAAGTCTTCAACTCGCCTCTGTTTGAAGAAGCCTCTACATGAATTTTTTCTTCACTGCCATTCCAGTTTGATGTAATTGTGGTATTCCCAAGAATTTCATCATTAATTGCCAGGTCATTTATTTGCAAATTCGACAGGAATACCGGCCGGTCATATATGTTTGAAAGATTTGCGGTACCTTCAATTATTCCTTCCAGGTCAAGACCGATAGTGTGTGTTATTTCATTAAGGTTATAAAGATTTACATCGTTAAAAGCTAGTGTAAGAACATCAGAGGGATCCCTGGATATTTTACCATCAAGATAAAGAAACTGGTTCTCGTGAGAAAGGTATAAATCATTAAATTCAATGGTGCTGGTATCAATAAGGACTATGCTTTTGGGTATCTGCCATATTGTATCCCCGAGTACCAGGGAACCAGGATTAAACGTTAGCTCTATTTGCGGAAAACTGCTATCCTCCCTGAATCTTAAAATGGATTGACCCGAAATGTTACCTTTGTAAAGTTTTGTTCCCCAATTATTCCATATGACGGCAAAATCTATCTGGTCTTCTTTTCCATGTGCCTGAACGCCAAAATTTTCCAGATTCATTTTCTCTCCCAGCTCCATAAATGCAGTGTTGGCCTCAATGTTTATGACAGAGTCGTTTGAATTAAGAAAAATAAGGAACTCATTCCACTGATAATCCTTATACCTGAAAAATGGAAAATTTCC
>CAZEKO010000118.1:3387-6265 GCA_964512775.1 uncultured Bacteroides sp.
TTCAGCATCAATAAGGTCAGATTCAAGTATAATTTGATTTGTATCGGGAGAGTGGAGAGCATGCAGGTTAAAATCATAAATCTGAATCTGCTTGTCTTCCCTTTGGAAAAGCGAATTTATGAGATTTATTTCCCCATTAAGGTCATCAAGATTTGTTCCGATAAAATTTGCCTTTAGCAGGCAGGAAAGAGTATATGAGGGATCAGTATGGACGATATTTAATGGATATAGCCTGGCTTTGTCTACATTTGCCGTAAAATCGAAAACAGGAATTTCCCCGGATGCATCTATCTTTCCGAAAAAACCCATCCGAAGGTTTGGATCTTCAACCGAGAAGCTTCCATCAAATGTTTTATTGGTCATGTTCCCGGCCAGTGTAATATTCTGATAATCATATCCATTTATTTGAATAAGTGAAATCATACCTTCCATGTGTGCGCTTACAGCACCACTGGAGGCACTAACGCCGTTCACCTGCCCGTTCATACTTATCAGACCGAATATCTTTTCAGTACCTGCCAGTTGACCCAGGTTAAATCCTGATGTTTTAAGCTTCCCGCTGAAACTTACCTGGTTAGCAGAATCAGGTCTTATCGACAGGTCAGATGAAATTTTTCCCAGACCTGTATTAAATCTGCCATAAGTGACAAAATCGTTGGGAAACCCGGTAAACTTTCCTGTAAACTGAATTTGTTTAAGTTTTAATAATGTTTCAGAAAACTTGATAGGCTGGCCCTGGCGGCCAGGTATTTCAAAAGATTGCATCTTGTCGATGTCGGCAGATAGATCTTGTATATCGAAAAACATAAAGGTCTGCTTCCACTCTGGCAATCCATTCATGTCAAAATCACCGCTGAAATGAAGGTGATCCATATATTCAAGATTAATATCCCGTGCTTTGAAATTGTTTACCCTGCCATAAAGCCTGCCGGAGAAACCAACATCCTGTCTCATACCCCAGAAAAATGGGACAAAATATCCCAGATCATAAAGATCAATCTGAGAAGGGTCAATCTGAAAATCCATTTTGATCCTTGTCATAATACCATTGTCCTTAAATTCCTGGTAATCCTTGAAAGAGAAATTTATTCTGGGTGCAAATATCCGTGAAGTAAGGCTTTCAATGTAGAAATTTCTGAAATCCAGAAAAGTCTGGTGGATAGCCATTCGCCCGTATACCTCTCTGGCTTCAAAACCGCTTTTATCGATAAAGTCCAGATGTGTTATATCAAAACTGACGGTGTCTTCCACGATCTTCATATTGCTTATCTGGAGGTCTAGATTGCTGAGATTAATGTCGTTCAGATTAACACCAGGATCGACAAATTTTTCTTCGTCATAGATTTTGAGCATAAACCGTGAATTCTCAAGCTCAATGTTTTTGACCATGATACTCCAGTTACTTTTCTGGGTATCTGGTTTTTGCCTCAGACTTTCAATAATGAAATCAAGGTTTAATACATCCATAGAATCAATTGAAATGAGAATCTGGGAATGTTCAAGCCTGATTTTATTGAGGTTTATTCTTTTTACACCTGTATTCACCGACCTGAGAGTAGCAATAATTTTATCTGCGGAAAGAAGTGTATCACCTTCCTGATCTTTTAAAAGTGCATTTGTAAGAATCACCCTGTTAAAGAAGACAATATCCACTGTTTCAATTTTGAATTCGGTATTCAGATTCTCAGAAACCTGCCGCGCTATCTCTTTTGTCAGATAGGTCTGTATTTTCTTATTCTGAAGGATAATAAAGGCCGTAGCTGGAACACATAAAATAACCAGAAAAATGATAATTAATATTTTGACTAATTTTTTGATAATTTCGACCTTTACGGCATTATTATTAAACGCAAATAAACGAAATATAGTTCAAATAGCCTCATTTTCTTAATCTTATAATGAACATAACTATAATAGGGATAGAATCTTCATGTGATGATACAGCGGCTTCTGTTGTCAGAGACGGATACATTCTTTCAAATGTTATAGCTGACCAGGAAGTACATCGTAAATATGGAGGTGTTGTTCCTGAACTTGCTTCAAGGGCGCACCAGCAGAATATTATACCGGTTGTCGATCAGGCTTTGATTAGTGCAGGTATTGATCATCAGGAAGTATCTGCTGTGGCATTTACCAGAGGGCCGGGGCTAATGGGATCACTATTGGTCGGGGCTTCTTTTGCCAAAGGATATGCACTGGCAAGAAATATTCCTGTTATAGACGTGAATCATCTTCAGGCACATATACTGGTACATTTTATTAAAGACAGGGAAAAAAAACTGAAGTCTCCAGGATTCCCCTTTTTATGTCTGCTTGTTTCCGGTGGTCATACTCAGCTGGTGATTGTAAAGGATTATCTTGACATGGAAATTATTGGAAGAACTATTGATGATGCAGCAGGTGAAGCATTTGATAAATGTGCCAAAGTGATGGGATTACCCTACCCGGGAGGCCCATCAGTAGATCAACTTGCTGAATCTGGTAATTCGTTTGCGTACAGGTTTACAAAACCTAAAGCGGAAGGATTTGACTTCAGCTTCAGTGGTTTGAAAACGAATTTTTTATACTTCATCAGGGATAATCTTGTCAAAGAGAAAAATTTCATTGAGAAGAATAAATCCGACCTTTGTGCTTCCCTGCAGAGAACCATCGTGGAGATACTTCTTGAGAAGTGCAAAAAGGCAGCAGAGGCAACAGGTATAAGAGAAATTGCTCTGGCAGGAGGAGTTTCTGCTAATTCCGGACTGAGGAATGCATTCAGTCAGGAAGCAGTTAAAAGGAAATGGACAATATTCATTCCTGAGTTCAGGTTCACAACTGATAATGCTGCAATGATAGCTATTACAGGGTATTATAAATACCTTGCCGGAGATTTCGC
>CAZEKO010000119.1:0-1835 GCA_964512775.1 uncultured Bacteroides sp.
TTTAATGGCCCGAAAGAAAATGTCCCGATTGAAAAATGTATCGATGATGCTGCCAGAATGGGATTTGATGGGATCGAACTGCTCCTTATGCAAATGACCTCAGAGGATAATTCATATCTTCAAAAAATCAAACGTCTTGCGTTTCACAGCGGACTGGATTTGATGGGATTTTCTACACACCAGGGATTTGTTTCTCCCGATAAAGAATACCGGGAAGAGAATATAAGACTAACCATTCACCAGATTGAGATGGCATACCAGCTGGGCATTCCAACCATGAGACTGAATACTGGCAGATGGGGCACTATTAAATCTTTTGATGATCTGATGGCCAATAAAGGGATCGAACCGGTACTCGAAGGCTACACTGAAGATGAAGGTTTTAAATGGGTTATTGATGCAATAAACCGTTGCATCCCAAAAGCAGAGGAATGTGGTGTGGTTCTCGGACTGGAAAATCACTGGGGCCTGGGAAGAACGGCAGAAGGTGTCTTAAATATTGTAAATGCCATTAATTCACCATGGCTGATGGTAACTGCCGACACCGGTAACTTTCTTGAAAATACCTATGATCAACTTGAAATGCTTGCTCCAAAAACTTTCCTGATTCAGGCAAAAACTTATTTTGGTGGTGGTAAATGGTACTCTCTCGACCTGGATTACGTTAAGATAGCAGAGATTTTTAACAGATTTAATTACCGGGGATATATTTCACTTGAGTTTGAAGGCAGTGAAGCACCGAAGACTGCTATTCCAAAAAGCCTTGCGTTATTAAGAGAAGCTTTTTAATCTGCCTGATCCGGGGCTGTGTTACAACCCCGGATTTAAAATCTCATCATCTCTATACAGTTTCACCTGTGGAACCAGCTTCAGAAAATCATCCCTGGTGCATAAAGCTGAGCCCGGCCTGAGAGTGGTTGCAGTACCGGCAGCTACTGCATAGACAAGCGACTCATCAAGCCTCTTACCTGAAACAATCCCATAAACAAATCCGGCTACAGCAGAATCACCGGCACCAATTGTATTTACCACATCCACCTCAGGGGGAGAAGCCACGTATTGTTCCTTATCTGAGATCAGTAAAATCCCCCTGGCTCCCATGGATACCAGTATAATGCCAATTCCTTGTTCACATGTACTCCTGGCTGTATTAATGATATCACCCATTCCTTTTAAATTGATACCTGATAACCGGCTCAGCTCATGGACGTTTGGTTTAATGATATCCGGATTGCTCTGAATACTCATTTTAAGTGCATCCCCATCCGTATCAAGAACAACTCTGGCTCCTTTGCTTTTAATAATCTCAATGATCTTACGGTAAATTTCAGGATGAATACCGGGCGGAAGACTACCGCTGATGATTACAATTTCAGGATTCTCAATCTTTTCTACCTTGTGAATCATCTGCATCAATTCATACGGTTTGATCTCAGGACCGCGTGCGCTGAAAATGGTCTGGTTCCCCGTTTTTATATCATTTACCACAATATTGGTACGGGTTTCTCCTGAAATCCTTATAAAATCACAACTGATCCCTTCATTGACCAGCCGTCCTTCCAGTTCTTCACCATCAAAGCCACCCACAAAACCGAGCGCTTTATTACTGATTCCTAATGTCGTAAGTACTCTTGACACATCAATCCCTTTACCACCCGCAAACCTTTCCTCTTTTTCAATCCGGTTCGAGTCATCGGGTTTTATACTCTCAATCCATAAAGTCCGGTCTAATGCCGGATTTAATGTTATTGTATAAATCATTTTTCTGTTTATTTATGTATTTGATTATCTGAACGAAGATATTTAAATTTACCGGGCTATGAAAACAATAATCA
>CAZEKO010000119.1:1935-4331 GCA_964512775.1 uncultured Bacteroides sp.
TATGATCCGGAAGGATGGTACCCTGCTTCCGTTCCCACAACCGTCCTTGCAGCATTAATCGAAAATAAAGTATATCCCGATCCTTATTATGGAACTAATTTTGAATCAATTCCCGGATATTATACCGGATTTAATGCGGGAATGCCGGATGACAGCCAGTTCAGGGTACCATGGTGGTTCCGCACGAAGTTTAAGGTACCTGCTGAATATCAGGGAAAAAACCTCTGGCTGAATTTTCACAGTATCAACTATAAAGCAAATATCTGGTTGAATGGGAAATTAATCGCCGACACATCTGAAATTGAAGGAGCATACAGATTGTTTGATCTTGATATCACTGATTATGCAGATCCGGGTACTGATAACTGCCTTGCCCTTGAAATTTTTCCTCCAAAAGGTATGGATCTCACAATAACATGGGTCGACTGGAATCCAACTCCCCCGGACCGTGCAATGGGTATCTGGTATGACGTTTTTATTCAGTCGACCGGTCCTGTTGCCATCAAAAATCCCCAGGTAATTACAGATCTTGAATTGCCTTCAACAGATATGGCCAATCTGACAATCTCTGCTGAGTTGGTTAATACAGAGGAGACCACGGTTTCTGGAACTCTGAAAGGAATTATTGAAAATATTGAATTCTCACAGGAAATAACCCTTAATCCAGGAGAAAAAAGATCGATATCTTTTCTTCCTTCTGAATTCACCCAACTCCGGATTTCCAATCCTCGCCTCTGGTGGCCGCATACGATGGGCACTCCCGAATTATACGATCTTAAATTAACCTTCCAGACTGGCGATAAGATTTCCGATATAAGTAAAGTCCGGTTTGGTATCCGGGAGATCACTTCATATATGAATAAATTCGATGGCAAACTTACCCGGGTTTTTCAGGTTAACGGCAAAAATGTTGTCATCAGGGGAGGAGGATATGTCCAGGATCTATTGCTGCGCCCTGATAAGAAAAGAGAAGAAATAGATATAATGTATGCAAAACATATGAACCTGAATGCATTGAGGATGGAAGCACCACGCGGTTCGGATTATCTTTTTGATCTGTGCGATGAACAGGGTATTATGCTTATTGTCGGATGGTGTTGTTGCAGCTCCTGGGAAAGATGGGGACACTGGACACCACATATCGCAGATATTGCCGAGGCAAGCTGGAAAGATCAGATTGTTCACCTGAGAAATCATCCGGCTGTATTTAACTGGCTTTATGGAAGCGACAATCCCCCTCCCGGTGAAATTGAAAAAAGATATATCAATGTTCTGGATAAATATGATGATACCCGGCCTTACCAGTCATCCGCCACACAGGATTCAAGTGATATTGCAGGTTATACAGGATTATATATGGGCCCATGGCCTGAGGTTTATGCATACTGCCCTCCTGCTTACTGGTACAGCAAACTGGAATTTAATACTGAAGCGGCCCCGGCCGGTGAGCAGATCCCCCCGATGGAGACTCTGCGGAAAATGATGCCTGAGGAAGATCTGTGGCCAATTAGTAAATCATGGGAATTACGCTTGCATAAAGAATTTTATCCCTTAGCACGGAAAGCTTTGTTTTCCCGCTATGGTGAACCTGCGGGAGTGGAAGAGTATTCATTAAAATCACAGGTTCTCCAGATGGAAGCCGTCAGGGCAATGTTCGAAGCTTTTGCCAGGAATAAATACCGTTCCAGCGGTATCATATACTGGATGTACAATTCTTCGTGGCCATCTCTATACTGGCAATTATATGATTATTATTTCGCACCTAACGGTTCTTTTTATGCCGCTAAAAAAGCCTGCGAACCTTTACATATTCAATATTCATACGATGACAGCACTATTTATGTAGTTAATAGTCTCTATAAGGATTTTAATGACCTTAAGGCAACTGCACATTTATATGATTTCAGCATGCAGGAAAAATATTCAAATGAAGTTACGGTAAGTGTTTCCCCTGATGAAAGTAAAAAAGTTATGGATATTACCTGGCCTGATGACTCTTTGAACATATATTTCCTTAACCTAAGGTTAGAAGATGCTTCAGGAAAACTGGTCTCATCCAATTTTTACTGGCTCTCTGCAAAAGGAGATGATCGTGCAGATTTTACAGGTCTGAAAAATCTTCCTGAAGTCAACGTGAATATTTCCGTTTCACCTTTACAAAAAAATGGAAAAATATGTACTCTTGAGCTGACGGTCGAAAATCCATCTTCCTCCCTGGCTTTTTTCCTCAATCCTAAAATACTTAAATCAACATCAAAAGACCTTGTTTTACCGGTCTTCTGGGAAGATAATTACTTTTCCCTGCTTCCGGGTGAAAAACGAACCCTAAAAGTTGAATTCAGCACTGATAATCTAGACGGAGAAAAACCTTTACTGCAGATAACAGGATGGAATAT
>CAZEKO010000119.1:4431-6175 GCA_964512775.1 uncultured Bacteroides sp.
GTAGTCCATAAGTTTCTGATTTCACCATATTGTATCAGGTCTCCTATCAGCCGGTTCCTGTAAACGTTGGCAACAGTCACTTCCAAAGTATTATCTCCCTTTGCAAGTACCCCGGAGATATTTAACCTCTGGTTGGGCATCCAGGTATAACCAAGCTTTTGACCATTAAGGACGACCTCTCCTGTTGCTTTCATCATCCCGAGAGATAACTCTAAAGAATCATTTCCCGTTAAAAAGTTTTCCGGTAAGGAAAAATGTACTGTGTATTTTGCCTTACCTGAATAGTATTTAATCTCAGGATTGTCAAAATCTGTCCAGTATTGAAATTTTGAAATATTGACAGGCGCGGGCAATCCCTCAGAGCTTTCAAAACTGATATTTCCGGTAAAATCTTTAACTTCCAGTATTTCATTTCCTCCTGTGGTTAAGGTATACTCTTCCCCCAAACTGGAAGTAAGGATATATTCACCCGGATCGTCTGATATGACAATAAATGAAATACCGTCCCATGTAATTTCGGGAAATGAAAGATTTGCATCAGGTAAATGCACCATAGGAAATATTTGTAACCCACCTTGTTGAATTTTTTCTATGTGCTCCTCAGATATTCCATCAGAGAAAATTACAAACAAAGACTCTTTGGGTTTAAAACAAACAGGCATCCGGATCCCACCTTCTTCTTCCCTGTAAACTGCCTGCTGAAAAGTTGTACCGTATTGCGGATTCCAGATTTCAGGTGATTTTCCCGTGATCCTGAAAATACATTCGGTATACACTGACTTGTCTTCCTGGTTGACCAGGAAATATACATCCATGTCTTCAATCTGCTTATGTATGAATAAAAGATTGACAGAATCATTTTTCAAAACCGTCAGATCAGGTTGAAGATTAAATTCCTCCAGAACATTTTTAAGAGGTTTCCCCCAGATCACTTTCCCTTTACCGTAGGTATTTTCTGTGACTGTTTTTCCGTCTATTTCCCCCCAGACCTCATCAGCCATTTTTTTGAGTGCAATGTTATTCTGATCACGATCCATAAATGATAAAACGCTGGAAGGTTTTGGTCCGACAACCGTTGCACCCATCTGAATGAGGGTGGTTATTCTTAATAATGTGGAATATTCCATCTGGTCATTATCCGGTAATAGAAGGATCTTATAAGTAAGTCCGTTCTCAAGTCTGATCAAACCATTCGATACTTTGCTATGATTTAAAAGAATATCCATATTGCACAACTGGGTGTTGTATCCGTATGGAACATCATATAAATCATTATTTTTTTGATATTCCGGCAACTGGTCACCAATAAAATATAATATGTCCGACATAACCTGACCCTTTTGCAATATATATTGAACTCTCGCCTGGTATGTAAACCATCCGGAAACTTGCTCCCACCATGTGTTGTGCCGGTTAAAATGGGAGGCAAATGGACCCAGGGTCATTCCTGGTTTTCTTTCGCCAGGCTGATGTACATAACTATGCAGAACCATACGATTTATCCCTGAACAATATGCTCTGTCTCCATAAAGCTTCAGATCCCATGGTGATTCACTATAATGTGCAAAACCTGTATATGCTTCAGAAGGAACGACAGGTTTATCATATAACACTGAAGCGTACATCGGTTTATCAAAACTGACGTTCTGTACAGGCATATAATGAACAAAACCATCCCTGTCCTGATTCGTCCAGAATTCCCACATCGGGACATCAATATAACTGTTAGATCTCAGGATATTCA
>CAZEKO010000120.1:0-6109 GCA_964512775.1 uncultured Bacteroides sp.
TGTACCTTGTACCCTGTACCCTGTACCTTGTACCCTGTACCTTGTACCCTGTACCTTGTACCCTGTACCTCTTTTATTTTACCCAAAGATGTCTCTGGTAGCTTCGACGCCTATTCCCGGCTTGTCTGGCAAAGTGATTTTTCCGTCGATAACCTTTACTCCGTCAAAGATATCATTGCTTATCAGGAGATTTCCGTCCAGGTCGGCAAAATCCACCATTGGGGAAAGCTGGGAGGCGGCAGAGACACCGCAGGATGTTTCAGTCATGCAACCGAGCATAACTGTCATCCCAATAGCCCTGGCATAATTGATCATTTTCCATGCTTCGCGCAAACCTGTACACTTCATCAGCTTAATATTAATACCGGAATATACACCCTTCAGGTCAATAAGGTCCTTAAGCCTTTGCACTGCTTCGTCGGCAATTATTGGCAGAGGGCTGTTTTCAGTCAACCAGGCGATATCGTCAATCTTTTCTTTAGGGAAGGGTTGTTCGATAAAAACAATTCCCTGTTCTTTAAGCCAGAAGATCAGATCAAGCGCTGATTTTTTATCAGTCCATCCCTGGTTTACATCCACGCAAAGGGGAACACTTGTCATTTCACGCACAGTTTTGATCATTTCCCTGTCATTGCCTCCTCCTAATTTCACTTTGAGGATTTTAAATCCGGAGGCTTCTTCAACCTTCTGCCTTACAACATCAGGAGTATCGATACCGATAGTGAATGATGTGTTGGGGGTTTTATCAGGATCCAATCCCCAGAGTTTATATAATGGTATATTAAGAATATTACCAATCAGATCATGAAGGGCTATATCAACCGAGGCCTTGGCAGCATAATTTCCCGGAGCAATGGAATCAACATATTCAAGGATATCTTCTATAAGAAAAGGATCGTCATATGTTGATAAATCGACTTGCGAAAGAAAATCACCTGCAGTCTTATGGTTTTCGCCCAGATAGGGTGGCATGGAAGCTTCCCCATATCCAGTGTATCCGTCATATTCAAGTTTTGTTATCATAACAGGAGTGGTGGTCCGTGAGGAAGTTGCCAGTGTAAAAGCGTGCTTTAACTGGAGCTCATAAGGCTCAAAAGACAGCGCAAGTTTTCTGGTATTGTTTTTATTCCTGCCAGCATTTTTCCTGCCGGGTTTTGAAAACGAACTGCATGCAGCTGGCATCAGGAGATTTCCCAAAAAGACTAAGGAAGCGTTTCTAAAAAATAATCTACGGGAGAGTGCCATCTTTATAGGTTTATAATTATTGAACCAGGAACATTCAATTATTCCATTTTAATATCCTTGCCAGAAGGGCTGTAAAGTTCATTTGAGAAAACAGGTTCGATCCCGGGTTGCCCGACACATGTCAGAATTCGTCGGGTACGAATAAAAATAGAGTCAAGATATCCATTGTAATTTTCTCTTCCCGGTACAAGGCTGTTGATTTTTACAAGGCCTGCCCCGCTTGAAGAATGGATTATTTCACCATTCCCGATGCAGATTCCCACATGGGTAACCTTCTCGCTGGTTGAATCCGTTTCATGAGTACCGAAAAACAACAGGTCCGCCGGTTCAAGTTTATCATAATTGTTATGAGTATCTATAAGATAGCCGTATAATACCTGTTGTGATGCATCGCGTTGTAAAATGATTCCGTTCATGAAGAAAACTGTCTTTGTGAAACCACTGCAGTCAACTCCTTTGGATGACGTGCCTCCCCACAGGTAAGGCAATCCAATAAACTTCATAGCAGTCTTAATAATTTCTTCCTGATTGGTAGTTATTGATTTATAATTACGGTTGCATAATTCCTTCCATTCTTCGTAAGGTTTACACTGATTTTGATTTACATATCCTGAACGGCCATCCGGAAACTGAACTTTCCAGAATCCCCGTTCTGAATCAATTATCTTAAGAATACTCCCGGCAACAAGATCAGACACTGGCTGGGAATCTTTATCCGGAAGTGTATAACATGTACCGGTCAAATCAGTAAAAATGATCCTCTCAGATTTATTATAATTACGAATTCCTTTTTCAGTACGGAGAAAAATGCTGCTTTTTGTCGTCCAGCCTAAATATGAATCAGGGGTCTGAATTAAATACCAGTTTCCTTCTTTTTTCATGACTTTAACAGGGGTGCCCAATATGGCCTGCGTAACAAGCTCAGCGCTGTGTCCTGGTGTCAGGCGCAGATTTGCAACTGATACGGTAATGATCCCCCTTATTAAGCTATCCAGTGATTCGGAGGGCAATAATTTAACCCTGAAATCTACTTTTGGATAATCTTCTCTCATTATTGAATCCAATTCATTAAAAGCAGAGATAAGATTGGTTTCTCCTTCAACTGCCAGCCTGTGATCCCGGTCAATTTTTACATCAAACAGGGCAATCCTGGAATCGGAAGCGTACTTTTTCTGAATCCGGGATAAAACATCAGTAATTTCTCTTTGATATGAATTTTTGCAACCCGAGAATAGTTGAATACAAATTGAAAAACATAATAAAAAAAGGAATTGTCTCATATAAAATGTTTGTGCGTAAATATTTAATCTTAAATTATATTATAGGCTCAGGCAAAGTATTATAATTCAAATATTTAAAATTTTCGTCAATAATTCTTATTATCTAATAGACAATATGGTAAAAATTGTTATCTTTGGCGCTCGAATTTTGAAAGATATTATATCTTATTCAAATATTATTTTACCAATTTAACAAAAATCACTAGTATGAAAAACAAAATTCTTGTCGGTCTTTCGGCCATTATGATTGCAGCCATGTTTATGGGTTGCGCCAAAGTGCCTCAGGTTGAAATTGATGCCGCTAATGCAGCTATTCAGTCTGCTGTTGCAGCAGGTGCTGAAAAATATCTTCCGGATGAATTTGCAGCAGTAAAGGATTCAATGAATGCCATTATGGAAGGTATTGAATTACAGAAATCTAAAACATTCGCCAAATATGGTGATGCAAAATTAAAACTCGCCAGTGTAACCACAATGGCAACTGATCTGGTTGGAAAGACAGAAGCCCGGATTGCTGAAGTAAAAGCTGGAATTCCTAAAAAACTGGAAGAAGTAGCAGCTCTTGTTAAGGAAACAAAACAGCTCCTTTTGAAAGCTCCGAAAGGTAAAGAAGGACTGGCTGCACTGAATGTTATTAAAGGTGAAATTGCAACTGCTGAATCATCAGTAAGCGAAGTTACTTCACTTTTGGAAAGTGGGGATATTTGGGGTGCTAACGTAAAAGTTAATGGACTCCTTGAGAAGTTAAACCAGATCAAGAAAGAGCTCCAGGACGCGATAGCTAAAGTCAGATAGTATTATCTAAGTAATATATCTTGTATAACTAAAATTACGCAAAGAATGTTTGCATTCTTTGCGTTTTTTATTTGATTAAATTAAATTTTGCTCTGGTGAAGGGACGGAAAATTGTAAGAATAGTAATTATTGCTTTTTCATTTTTGATCCTGATAAGTTTTGCGGTCGCATTTCTTTTCACAAGACAGGTGACTCCTCCTGCGGATGAAATGGAAACAGCCAGGGAACTTATATTTGAAGCGTGGAATTCAGGAGCTGATCAGCATTCATTTGACCTTATAAAGGTGTCCGAAAATTATTATGATTCAGCCATGACCTGCTGGCAAAATGAAAACAAGAAAATATTTTTTGCCAGAGACTATTCCCTGATCAGGAAATATGCAATTCAATCTGCTGAATTAGCAGATAAGGCCAGAAACCGCACCGTCGCCCAAAATTCCGGACAGAAAATTAAATTGAGGGAGAAGCTGGATAATTTGAAGCATGAGATAGATGATTTTAATGCTGTTTATCACAGGATCCCTCTTCCGCAGTCAGTGAGGATGGAATACAGCAAAGTGAATCTATTTTATTCTGAAGCAGAACAACATCTGGCTGAAGGACAGAATATTTTGTGCGAAAAAAAGATTATGGATGCCGGGATCTCCATTTATAATTCTTATCGCAAGACCATTGATTATTTAAGAAATTACTTCGAAAGTTATCCTGAATGGCAACAATGGGCATGGAATACGATCGATAGTTCAATACTGGACCAGTCCAGTGTAATTATAGTAGATAAATTCTCCAGAAATTTATTCATTTATCAGAATGGAAGTCTGATGAATACTTTTCAAATTGAACTTGGGACCAACTGGATTGGCGATAAGAAATGGGAAGGTGATAAGGCAACTCCAGAAGGATTTTACAGGGTGACTGAAAAACTGGACAGCGGAAAGACCAGGTTCTATAAAGCATTGCTGTTAAATTATCCGAATGAAAATGATTTACTAAATTTCGATCTGGAAAAGCAAAATGGTACAGTACATGCATCTGCCAGAATCGGAGGAGCAATAGAAATCCACGGACAGGGAGGGGTAGGAACAGACTGGACAAACGGTTGTATCGCCCTGAAAGATTCGGATATGGATATTGTATACGCGTATTCATCACCAGGAACTATGGTGACAATTGTTGGTTCATTAAGATCTCTTAATGAGATCATGAAAGAACGTGTTAATTAATTCAGCGTAATGCAAGATAAGAATCCAAATATTTTCCAAAGGATATCTGCATGGATAGGCCGGTTCTCACTAAGAGAATTCAGGAATTACAGGTATTATAAATTCATTAAGACTGCTCTGTGGGTAGTTTTATTTATCGTAATCTATGTTTATATTATCCCTTTGATGCCTGAGTATAGGACGGGTATTTTTAATTTCAGACAGAGTGTCGATTCCCTGGCATCAGCTGATCAGAATACCCAGAGGCTAATTAAAACAACAGAGAATTCCATCAAGAGACTCAATAAAAAATTCGCAAGTTTATCATCCAGGTCAACTTACCTGGTTATTAATACAACCGGAAATAAATTCTATTTATACAGGAATCAGAAAGTAATCAGACAGGGAACATGTTCGACAGGGAGTTACATTTTACTTGAATCCGGAGAAGAGCAGAAATGGATATTTAAAACACCAAAAGGCCAGTTCAGGATTCAGGGAAAAACCACCTCTCCGGTATGGAAAAAACCCGATTGGGCATTCGTTGAAGAAGGATTGCCCATTCCTCCTCCAAACCATCATACAAGATATGAACGCGGGGTTTTGGGTGATTATGCATTGAGCCTTGGCCATGGTTATCTTATCCATGGTACATTATATCAGAGATTTTTGGGCTTGCCTGTAACACATGGATGTGTCAGGTTAAATGATGAGGATCTGGAGGCTGTATATCATAACCTGACTATAGGCTCCAAGGTATTTATATATTAATCCTGTGAGATGCAAAATCAGATGAACAACGATAATGGTTTTAAAGAAAAATCAGGAACTTTGAGAAAAAATGTCTGGTGGATTCTTATGGGTGTTTTAATTGTTTTCTCAATGCTGTATCTATTTGCAACTTTTGCAGCACCTGTTAAGAAAATACACCAGCTCAACAGGGCATTTAATGATACCATTTCACCGGATCTACTTGATAAAGCTTATCCTGATCCTGATAATCCTGATCTTTTTAAACTTTATAAAGAAAAAATATTTCTGGAATCCAGGTTGGGGATGGCTAAAACCAACTCAATAGGGCTTGTCGTTAATCTGAAAGACAGTATTTTAAATATTGAAATCGATGGAATAAACCTGCGCAGCTGTAAAATAAGTAAATACAGGGTTAGCAGGACATTCATGTCGATTGACAACAAAGCTTATCTTGGCCTTTTTTCAAAACCTTTCACGACAGTCCGTAATACAGGTACATTCGTGAAGGAGCCGATTGTCGTTAAAAAGGCTCCCAAAGATACTATTGAAGCAGCAAGACAAGCAACTGTACCCGATTCAGTAAAAACAGGTCCGGCTTATATAGCAATGACGCTTGATTATAATATCCGTCTGAGTCTTTACCAGGAAAATACCGGATCAATCTGGGCATTGATATACAGGTTCATTTTCAAGTCAGGCATACGATTCCGGCAGGCGGGAGAAACAATATGGGGCGCGCTGACATTTAAAATACCGGAGTACAGACCTGAGATCAGAGTATTTATTCCCAAAGATGATCTGGTCACTATATACCGTGCACTACCTGTTGATACT
>CAZEKO010000121.1:0-5991 GCA_964512775.1 uncultured Bacteroides sp.
GGTTTTACCTCCTTTAATATAAATCGTTTAAAATTTATATTAAAATAACGTTAATTATACAATCTTTACATTCATCGAACTTCAGGTAATACGTTCAAAATATTTTAAGCCCATTATGCTTTCTGCCTATTCTAACAAGAGCTGCCTGATTACAGGCAGCTCTTGTTTGTGGTAATGAATTGTTTATGGCTCGTCCGGGAAATAGTATGCGGCTGCATTTTCTTTGGTTACCAGTTCTGCTGATAGGATTATGCGAGTGGGGAGCTTCTTCTGATAGAAACCCTCATAAACTTTACCGCGAGCGCCAAGGACAGCTACTCCCACCACCGTGGCACATTGATCCGGAGGATAGGTTACATTGGCCTGTATCAATGGTTCGCTGCCATCCATGATCATCTTAATAACATTTTTATCGCATGCACCACCAAGGAAATACTTCATATCTGTTCTCCCGGATTCCTTGTAGGCCTGCAAGGCACCAAGCATCATATCGTCATCAGCGGTATAAACAGCATCAATTTTGGTATATTTCTGAAGATAGTTTTCCATAATTGCCAAAGCTTTATCCTTTCTCCATTCACCAGGCTGTGAGTCAAGAATTTTAATTCCAGGGTATTGGGCCATAGTGGCTTTTATTGTTTCAGTCCTGGTAGTATTGATTGGACAGGGAATTCCTTCAATAAGAACAATGTTGCCTTTATAATTAAGCTGTTTGGCCAGCCATTCTGATCCGGTACGGGTATATCCCTCATCATCGTTAGAGAGATAGACATCATACACCACTTTAGAAGTACCACGATCCATGACGACTACATAAATACCTGCCTTGTAGGCTTTTTCAATAACCGAGGTCACTGATGCGTCGTAGGGCCAAACTATCAGAGCATCGATGCCTTTCGTTATCAAGTCTTCAATGTCATTAGCCTGCTTAGTTACGTTTTCAGCATTAACATACAGGAACTCAATGGTTTTGTCTTTAGCTTGCCAGTCAGCCATACCCTTCTTAGCCCAGTAAATAGCGCGTGCCATATACCCGGCGGTCGCTGCAGGCATGGAGTAACCTATTTTCAGCGGCTTTTCGACTGCTGCAGCTGTTAAGGTGAGACCTAGAGATAGAACTAAAACTAATACTAACAAACATAATATTATCTTTTTCATTTTAATCTCCTTTTTAACTTATTGTATTTTTTTAATAATTCTTCATTTCGAAATCGTTCTGATTTTGCACCCTCACCTCCTCCATTACTGGAAATATCATTTTTATTTTGTACCTTCACCTCCTCCATTACTGGAAATATCATTTTTATAGGGAAGCGATCCAAGAGTTAGTCCAATCCTAAGCTTTCTGCCGTTGCATATACACCGCACCTATGATCACCAGGCCTTTTACGGTTCCCTGCAGATAGGGAGATATTCCTAGCATGTTAAGCATGTTGTTTATTATACCAAGGATTATTACTCCTACAATGGTACCCCAGATGGTTCCTCTTCCACCGGTAAATGGTGTTCCTCCAATAATAACTGCCGTTATGGCATCTAGTTCGAAACCCATACCGGTATTGGAAGTACTTACCGCATTGAATCGTGAGGTGAGCATTACGGCAGAAACACTTACGGTGAATCCACATAATATATAGTTTAGGAATTTTATACGATCAACATTAATGGCTGAAAACAAGGCTACCCGGGGGTTTGAACCTACAGCACAGAGATGTCGTCCGTAACGGGTATTATTTAAAATAATATTTAGTATCGCTGCAATAATCAGCATGATTAAGACCGGCACCGGTAGAAACAAGATCGAATTCATGCCGAATTCGCCGTAGTGGCCGCTCACCGACCGTATTTCACCCGCACTCGCCATAAAGAGTGACAAAGAACGAAAGATAGCCATAGTACCGAGGGTGACAATGAAAGGCGCGATTCTTCCTCGGGTGATCAGATAACCATTTAAGGCACCAGATAGGATGCCCATGATTAAAGCAGCTAGGATTGCACCTGAGATCGCGAGGAACTCGTTATTGAAAACCGCCATAAAGTAATTTAGCGCCAGTATTCCAACAGCACCAATGAAAGCTAATAAAGAACCGACGGAAAGATCAATGCCTCCACCGATCATAACGAAGGTCATTCCGAGGGCTATTATACCGACATAGGACACTTGTCTTAAGATATTAAGAAGGTTCTGTATACGAGTAAAATAAGGGCTTACTATGGCTGAAATAACAAAAAGAACAGCCAGCGCGATAAATGCTGCATATTTTTCATATTGAAATTTATTCACTCTGGCCATAATTGCTTTGATCATATCTCTTTAGCTCCTTCCCGAACTCCTGTCGCTAAAAACATTATTTCTTCTTCTTTTATTTTTTCACCCGCGAGTGTGCCCATTATTTTTCCATCTTTCATTACCATCACTCTGTGACACATACCAATTATCTCCTCCTGCTCTGAGGAAATAAAGATACAAGATAGTCCTTTCTCAGCCAGGGAGTTTATTAAGCTATAAATTTCCTGCTTGGCTGAGACATCAACCCCGCGGGTTGGTTCGTCAGTGATGAGTACAATTGGTCCCGGATCAATACTTTTAGCCAGGGAAACTTTCTGCTGATTACCGCCACTTAGGTATTCCAGTCTGGTATCAAGGTTTTCGGCCTTAATGTCGAATCGTTCTTTGTATTTTAGGGTTGATTCCTGTTCTTTTTTCCTATTAACATAGCCAAAGAAGTAATTGCAATAAGCATCGAGAGAAACCAGGGTAGTATTTTGGATTACGGTAAAGTTGGTTAAAATTCCGCATCCCTGCCTGTCTTCCGAGAGGTAACTGATTCCGTTTCTAACCGCGTCTTTTGGGGTCTGGATAGTTATTTCTTTTCCATGCATATACAACTTACCAACAGAATGTTTCCTTATTCCCAGGATTGTTTCAGCTACTTCTGTGCGTCCAGAACCTACCAATCCGGCAAGACCAAGTATCTCCCCTTTTCTGATCTGGAAACTGACATTTTCTATTGCCCCTGGGACGGTGAGATCTTTCGCTTCGAAAACAACTTCCTCTGCGGGTTGCTGTTTTTTGGGAAATACCTGGCTTAGTTCACGACCTACCATTCGCTGTGCCATTTCAAGGACGGAAATATTTTCAATCATCTCGGAACAGATTAGCTCACCGTCTCTTAAAACAATTACCCTGTCGCAGATCGCCTTTACCTCTTTCAGTTTATGTGAGATATAAATAATAGTGGTGCCTTGCTTTTTCAATCTTTGCATTAGTTTGAATAGTATTTCAATTTCGTATTGAGTAAGTACGGTGGTGGGTTCGTCCATGATGAGTAATTTAGCATCCACCGAAATCGCTTTACAGATTTCGACCATTTGCTTTTGGGCAGTGCTTAAATTTTCAATTTGTTCATCAGGCTTTATTTCAACCCCAAGTTCCTGAAGTAGTTCGTTGGTATGTGTCATCATCAGCCTCTTGTTAAGGAACCCGTTTTTCTTTCTTATTTCTGAGCCAAGAAAGATATTATCATAAACCGTGAGTTCTTTTATCAGGTTAAACTCCTGTGGAATTAAACTTATACCAAGGTGTTTTGCATTCATCGGATCTTTGATAATCACAGGCTTTTCTTCAAAAATTATTCTACCGGAAGTTGCAGTATAAATACCGCTTAAGATTTTCATGAGCACTGATTTCCCTGCGCCGTTCTCACCAATAATGCCAAGGATCTCTCCACGAATAATCTCAATATTAATATTTTTAAGGACCGACACTGACGAAAATTCTTTATTAATGTCTTGTGTTTTAAGTAATATGTTATTCATTTTAATGATCAGCAACTCCTATTCTTGACCTTTAGGTAAGGAAAAAGCTATTAATAAACTACTTTTTCTTTTTTTCCAGATTTCGAAGACTTTAATATAGTGTCACATATTACTACTGCCTTGTAACCATCTTCAAAGGTTGCTACCATAGGTTCAAGTTCTACCTCATTTATCACCGCATCTATCATATGGTAAGCAGTGTGAACAAAAGTATCTTCCCATCCGATTATATGACCATGAGGCCACCAATTTTCATAATAAGGATGATATGATTCGGTAACATTTACACAGTGAAAGCCTCGCGTATCAGCAGGTTCTTCTTCTTTCCAGAATACCCAGAGATTATTCATATTTTCAAGATCCCACCAAATACTGCCCTTTTCACCATTTATTTCAACACAGTTATAATTTTTTCTGCCGGGACAAAATCTTGATGCTTCAATGGTGCCAATTGCGCCATTTCTAAATTCGACTACTGATGCTACCGCATCGTCAACATCAACCTTTTCTTTCTTTTTTGTCGCTTCATTATATCTTTCTTTAATGAATGTTGTCGTTACAGCCATTACTGATTTTATTTCACCGCATAAAAACCTGCCAAGATCAATTATATGCGATCCAAGATCACCTAAGGCACCGCTGCCACAATCGGCTTTCCTCAATTTCCATATCATTGGAAAATCTGGGTCTGCTATCCATTCCTGTAAATATCTGGCCCGGAAGTGGAAAAGTTTGCCAAGCTTGCCTCCCATAATTAAATTTTTAGCCAGGACAATAGCCGGAACCATCCGGTAATTATAGTCGCAAATATTCTTGACCTTATATTTTTTTACCGCATCCCACATCTCTTTGGCTTCTTTTGCATTAAGAGCCATAGGTTTTTCACAAATAATATTTTTACCTGCTTTCGCAGCTTCTATAGATAGTTCAGCATGGAGAAAATTCGGTGTGACATTGTCGACAATTTTAATCCTCTCATCATTTATTATTTTTTTCCATTCGGTGGTATATTCTAAAAATCCATATCTTTTTGCTGCCTCAGCAACACTTTCTTCCGGAATACCACAAATACTGATAAGTTTAGGAATAGCGGCAGGGGGCCAGAATATATAGGGCATCTTTTTCCAGGCATTGGAATGAGCTTTCCCCATAAAGGCATGGCCAATCATACCAATTCCAATTTCAGGAATATCACCTATGGTCTTTTTTTCCGAAACCATGGTTACAAATCCGACCTTTTTTTCTTCCATTTTTCACCTCACCAAATCTGGAGAGATTTTTACGCACTTTTCTGTACACCCAAATCTTGAAGCATAAGCTATTAAAATATTCATCATCTTTCTCTTTGATTAGTTATTTTTTAAAAGGTTAAGCGATTAACTGACTATATCAAGGTCAAAAACCTGAGCCATATATTTTAAATCTTCAGACTTATCTCCAACCATAATACAGTTATGATGAGAATAAAACAGATCCATTAATCTGTATCCGTCCTTTACCTTTATTACTGCTCCATTTCTGCAATCAGAGCCTGGATACTGAACATAATTTTCAAGTATTCCTTGAGCTACCATAAGTTTATCCAATTTTGGATGCAGTTTTGTGATAACAACATTTCCTGGTGGGAGTTTGGCATCTATTACAGTGGCATTTTCATCTACAATGGCTAGAATCTTTTTCCTTAAAGTCCATTCTGCAGCCATACATTTTGGAATAAGTCCAAAATAACCACAGTGTACTACCAGCAGGTGATTTTCAGGTTCAGTAACTTCCGGAAGCTTATCAATTTTTTCATGTTTTAAGGCTGCCATACCCATAAGAAATGGATAAATATTACTCATCATTATATCCACTCCAATAGATTTTTGAATCAGGTACATGGTCATGAGTGAAATTGTATCAGCCTCACATGCCCATACCAGGTCTTTTTCTTCATACAATAGGCTCCATGCTAAGCACGGTGTGGTATCTGAGTAGAAAGATTCATTCAAACAGTTAATTCCTGCACCTTTTATATCCGGGTCTTTTTCAACTTCCTCTTTTACGGCAAGATAAATTTTATACGCGCTAAGCAGAGCATTATCTGAAACTCCCTCTTTGGGTATTTTCTTATGATTTGCTACTTCCATTGCTAAAGAGTCGGAAATTTTCTTAGCTTTCTCTGCAAGTTCT
>CAZEKO010000122.1:0-3290 GCA_964512775.1 uncultured Bacteroides sp.
TTTAATTTCAGATTGTAAGCAAAATGAAGGTTTTAAAATTCGGGGGATCCTCAGTTGGCACTCCGGAACAGATCCAGGTAATAAAAGAGATCGTTGAAAGCCAGACCGTTCCATGTATCGTCGTTGTTTCAGCATTTAATGGCATTACCGACCAGCTAATCAAAGTAAGTAAACTTGCGGCCATCAGAGATGATTCGTACAAACAGATCCTTGATGAAATTGAACAAAGGCATTATGATACAGTTAAAAAGCTTTTCAGGATTAATCAACAGTCTAATATTCTTGCAGGTGTCAAGGTCCTTATGAATGAAATGGAGGAAATTCTGAACGGTGTATTTCTCCTTAAAGAACTGACGCAAAAAACACTCGATGCTATTTTAAGTTTTGGCGAACGACTGTCATCTTTTATCATCAGCCTCGTTATTGATAATGCTTACCTGGTTGAAGCCCGTGATCTGATCAAAACGGACAGGAATTTTGGAAAGGCGGGAGTTAACTTCCAGGAGACCAACAAATTAATCATCAATTTTTTTAAATCGCACAGAAAAATAGCCATTGTTCCGGGATTCATTGCAAGCACAACTGATGGGGAAACAACAACTCTGGGAAGAGGTGGTTCAGATTATACTGCAGCTATTATCGCTGCAGCTCTGGATGCAGAGGTACTGGAGATATGGAAAGATGTGAATGGATTTATGACCGCCGATCCCAGAAAGGTAGAAAAAGCATACACTATTGACACGCTCACTTATGCTGAAGCAATGGAGCTTTCACATTTCGGGGCAAAGGTCATCTCTACACCCACAATACAACCTGCCTTCAATAAAAAAATAAGGATACATATCCGGAATTCTTTCAATCCATCTCATAAAGGAACTATTATAGGGCCGCACAGGATGCTTAAATCCGAAAACCTGATCAAAGGAATATCCTCCATTGATGAAATCGATCTTGTTACAATCCATGGATCAGGGCTGGTGGGGGTCCTGGGAATATCAGCCAGGCTTTTTACTGCCATGGCAAAGGAAAAAATCAATATAATCCTTATAACACAAGCCTCATCAGAATATTCAATAAGCTTTGCCATAGCTCCGGAAAATACCGACAGGGCAATTAATGCAGCTCACGAGGAATTTGTTCACGAGATCGAATACCTGAAATCTATCCGCATCGATGTTGAAAGAGAACTTTCCATAATAGCAATCGTTGGAGAAAGAATGAGGCATACACCGGGGATTTCCGCAAAACTTTTCAGGTCACTCGGACGTAACGGGATTAATGTCATTGCTATAGCACAGGGATCCTCAGAGCTGAATATTTCAGTCGTCATTACAAAGCGCAGCCTCAGAAAGGCTTTGAGTGTGATCCATGAAGAGTTTTTCCTGTCACATTATAAAGAATTGCATCTTTACCTGGTAGGCACAGGTACTGTAGGAAGCCGGCTTCTCAACCAGATCAACGTCCAGAAAGAAAAACTATTAATCAACCACCGCCTGAAGATAAACCTTGTTGGATTGGCTAATTCAAGAAAAATGCTTATTCAACCGGAGTGTATCAATATAGATACCTGGCGTGATCTGCTGGATAACGGAAGGAAAACAGACCTTTCTGAATTTACAGGAGAAATCGCCTCCATCAATTTAAGAAACAGCGTATTCATCGATTGCACAGCAAGTGAAGCTGTTGCCGGTCTGTACAAAAAACTATTTAATTCATATGTGTCAGTAGTAACTGCCAACAAAATTGCCTGTTCATCCGGATATTCAAATTACAGGGATCTCAAATCCACTGCCCAGACACGGGGAGTCAGGTTCATTTATGAGACAAATGTCGGGGCGGGACTGCCGATTATAAATACTATTAATGATCTTATTAACAGTGGTGACCGTATCCTGGAAATTCAGGCTGTCCTTTCAGGGACCCTCAACTTCATCTTCAATACCATAAGTGAAAAAATACCTCTAAGTGATGCAGTACGCATGGCTAAGGAAAAGGGATATTCCGAGCCTGATCCAAGGATCGACCTCAGTGGCACCGATGTTGCAAGGAAAATACTCATCCTGTCGAGGGAATCAGGATACAGGATTGAAGAAAAAGATATTGACCTCGAACCAGTTCTTCCTGCAAATTGTTTCAAAGGAGATCTTAATGAATTCTGGAAATCAGTCAAAGAGCTGGACGAAAGTTTTGAAAAGAAAAGGCAACAACTTGAAAAAGATGGAAAGAAATGGAGATATGTTGCCTCGTTGAAAAACGGTAAGGCATCGGTCAAGCTGATGCCGGTTTCATCAGGCCATCCCCTTTATCCAGTTGAGGGATCCAATAATGTCATTATGATTACTACTGAAAGGTACAAAGAACTACCAATGATAATTAAAGGATATGGTGCCGGTGCCGAAGTGACCGCTGCAGGAATATTTGCAGACGTGATCCGGATTGCTAACATCTGATTATAGGTATATTTTATGAAAAAAGCAATCACCATATTTTCTCCCGCTACAATTGCTAATGTTGGACCGGGATTTGATATTATGGGATTCGCCATCGACCATCCCGGAGACAGAATGTCCCTTGAAATCATCCATGGGAAATCGCACCGGATTGTTAACAAAACTTCATTTGATCTGCCTCTGGATCCTGAAAAAAATGCTGCGACGGTATCACTTTCAGCATTTCTTGACTACATTGGATCAAAGGAAAAATTTCTTGTGACCTTTCTTGAAAAGATCCAGCCGGGAAGTGGTATCGGTTCAAGTGCTGCAAGTTCTGCCGGATCTGTCTTTGCGGCAAATCTACTTCTGAATGAACCTCTGTCAAGGAAAGAGCTGGTGCCTTTTGCCATGCAGGGGGAAAAGGCTGCAAGCGGTTCAGCACATGCCGATAATGTTGCTCCAGCCCTGATGGGGGGTTTTGTACTTATTAGAAGCTATGATCCTCTTGACCTGGTTGAAATTCCATCTCCGCAGGATCTTTTCTGCACCGTGGTACACCCTGAAATCCAGCTGGCAACCAAGGAAAGCAGGAGAATCCTGAAAGGCAGTGTTCCTCTCAGTATCGCTGTCACCCAGGCCGGAAATGTAGCAGGACTTATCACCGGCTTACTGACATCCAATTATGCTTTAATCCGGAATTCACTCCATGATGTTATTGCAGAACCGGCCAGGTCATTTCTGATACCAGGTTTTGAAAAACTAAAGGTGGCTTCGATGAAAGCCGGGGCTCTCGGATCAAGTATTTCAGGTTCAGGACCATCGGTTTTTTCACTGAGCAAAGGGAAGAAATCAGCTGAA
>CAZEKO010000122.1:3390-5983 GCA_964512775.1 uncultured Bacteroides sp.
GAAGATCAGGGATTATTCATGCCGGAAATAATACCCCGGTTTCCGGAATCGTTTTTCAGGGATTTGCACACGTTGAATTTCCGGGAAATCTCCCTTAATGTCGCAATGAAATTTTTTGATAATGATATCCCGGCCGGGGATCTGGAAAAAATCACTTTTGATGCGATAAATTTTGATACCCCGCTGGTACATATACATGACCGGATATTTACACTGGAACTTTTTCATGGACCAACTTTTGCATTCAAGGATGTCGGAGCAAGATTCATGGCTCGTCTTCTTGGATATTTTATCCGTGGATATTCAAGGGAAGTTCATGTTCTTGTCGCTACCTCTGGTGATACCGGAAGTGCTGTAGCTAACGGTTTCTGGAAGGTGCCCGGGATAAAGGTGCATATTCTTTACCCCAAAGGACTTGTTAGTTCAGTCCAGGAGCATCAATTCACAACACTGGGTGAAAATATTTCAGCGCTTGAAATAGAAGGTAATTTTGATGACTGCCAGCGCCTGGTCAAAATGGCATTTCTCGATCATGATCTGAATACCCATATTACTCTTACATCAGCTAATTCAATAAATATTGCGCGGTTGATTCCTCAGACATTCTATTATTTTAATGGATTTGCTCAGTTAGAATCCCCGGTACATGATATGAATATTGCTGTACCGAGCGGTAATTTCGGTAATCTCACTGCTGCTATGATTGCTGGTAAAATGGGGCTTCCTGTGAAGAAATATATCGCAGCGACTAACATCAACGATATCGTACCAGGATATTTAAAGACTGGCAATTTTATTCCACGCCCTTCAGTTGCAACAATAGCCAATGCCATGGATGTGGGGAATCCCGGGAACTTCGACAGGATTCTTGATCTTTACGGGCATTCGCATTCTAAGATCACTGAAACCGTTTCCGGGTATAGTTATACTGATGACCAGATCAGGGAAACTATTGGAAGAGTTTATAAAAAGTACGGGTACCTTCTTGATCCGCATGGTGCAACCGGGTATCAGGCGCTTGCAGACCAAATTCTGAAACTACCTGCTGAAACAGGATTTTTTATTGAAACTGCCCACCCTGCAAAATTTGCAGATATTGTTGAGAAAGTCATTGGTGAAAAAATTACTATTCCGGGATCGCTACAGGAAGCAATGAAAAAAACACCTGTAAAGATTAGGTTATCTGCTGATTTCAAAGATCTCAGGGAGTATTTGCTAACGGTATAACCTAATATTCCGATGCAGACTTGTGGACTCGCAGACTTGTAGACTCTTAAATTAATCCCTGGTCAAGCATCGCATTCGCGACCTTCATGAAACCGGCTATATTTGCACCTTTCATATAATTGATATAGCCATTCTTGTCTTTTCCGTTAAGAACACATGCACTATGAATATTCTTCATTATCTCATGCAGTCGATGGTCAACCTCTTCCTTCGGCCAGTTCAGTTTCATACTGTTCTGTGACATTTCCAGTCCTGAAGTTGCAACACCCCCTGCATTAGCAGCTTTTCCAGGTGCAAATAATATTTTATGCTCAAGCAATATTTCTATTGCATCCGGTGTACATGGCATATTTGCAGCTTCACAAACACACATACAGCCATTCTCAATAAGTTTTTTAGCATCATCCGCATTCAGCTCATTTTGAGTGGCACAGGGAAGTGCAATATCGCATTTCACTTCCCATGGATGTTTGCCCTGAATAAATTCAATACCTTCAAACTCATACGCATACGGCTTTACAATATCTTCATTTGTCGCGCGAAGTTCGAGCATATAATCGATCTTTGGGCCTGATATTCCCTGTTTATCATAAATATATCCATCCGGTCCTGAAAGTGTTACCACTTTTGCGCCGAGTTCAGTAGCTTTTTTTACCGCTCCCCATGCCACATTACCAAACCCGGATACAGCAATGGTCTTTCCTTTCAGTGTTTCCCCCTTTGTTGCGAGCATTTCCTGGGTAAAATATACAACCCCGAATCCTGTTGCTTCAGGACGGATCAGACTGCCACCCCAGTTAATGCCTTTGCCGGTAAGCACACCTGTATTTTCCCTTGCCAGTTTCTTGTACATTCCGAATAGAAAACCAATTTCCCTTGCACCAACTCCTATATCTCCGGCGGGGACATCCGTCGAAGGTCCTATAACCCTCCATAATTCCAGCATAAATGACTGGCAGAACCTCATTATCTCAGAATTCGATTTGCCCTTTGGATTGAAATCAGAACCACCTTTTGCTCCTCCCATCGCTAATGTTGTTAAACTGTTCTTGAAAATCTGCTCAAATCCAAGGAACTTAAGTATACTCAGGTTAACACTTGGGTGAAACCTGAGTCCACCTTTGTATGGACCTATGGCGTTATTGAACTGAATCCTGTATCCCAGATTCACGTGAACTTTCCCCTGGTCATCCTCCCACGGAACCTTAAATGTATAAATCCTATCGGGTTCAATAATTCTTTCTATAATGGCCGCAGATTCAAACTGAGGATTAGCATTATATACGTCTTCAATGGATTCCAGGACTTCCCTGACAGCCTGGTGATATTCCACTTCACCCGGATGTTTTTTTACCAGGTCATTCAT
>CAZEKO010000123.1:0-5982 GCA_964512775.1 uncultured Bacteroides sp.
TCCAGGGTAATACTTTCTTCAAAGAACATCCGTGAGATCTTTTCAAAATATTCGGTATAATCAGAAATAAAGAATTTGTGTTCTGGTTTTTTACCGGTTCTCGATAATTCATTGGATTCAAGATAATCCTTTACACTTGATGCAACAATGTTGCCTGAATCAATAACGTCGGATTCGAAGTTGAAAAACTTCTCAATCTGCCGTTTAATAATAGGATAATGTGTACAACCCAGAATGAGGGTCTTAATATCTTCGAGTACAGGATTAGACAGATATGTCCGTATTATGGCATTGCTGATATCGTCGAAAATAAATCCCTCCTCAATCATAGGAACCAGGAGGGGTGTGGCAACAGCGGCTACTTCAAGGGTTGGTAAATGCTCTTTCAGTTTCATCTGGTATGTACCGCTGTTTATTGTACCTTTTGTTCCTATAACCCCGATCTTTCCTCCATCATAGTTGTTTGTGACATACTTTACAACAGGATCAATTACATTAAAAACAACTGCCTTTTTGCCGGCATGACGTGTAACTTCTTCATATGCACTGGCTGATGCAGTATTACAGGCAATCAGAATAACTTTGCAATTAAAATCGAGTAAAAAATCCGTAATTCTTGTAGAATAGTACTGTACTGACTCCCTTGATTTATCACCATATGGAAGGTGAAAAGTATCTCCAAAATAGATGATCTGCTCACCTGGCATCTGGTTCCTTATTGCATTCGCAACCGTTAATCCTCCAACGCCTGAATCAAAAATACCAATTGGTTTTTCCTGGCTGGATTTGGTGTTCATAATTTGGTTATGATTTTAGAAAAAAATGGGGCTGTATCACATCTCCAGGGATTGTGATATAGCCCCATTATAAGATTTATTGAATTTGGTTAATTATTTCAAGCCCAGTTTCACTTTTACAAGAGGCAGAATATCAACGCTCTGGTCCGAATAATATATCGGATTCCCCTGGCTTATATCAAAAACATAAATAAAATTGTTTGTTTCAGCTACATTTTTGATGGCGCCGTTTGCCTTGTCAAGGATTGGCCGAAGCAATTCAGTTCTTTTAGTCTGTAGTTCCTGTGTGGCGATTGTCTCAAACTGCTGGATCCTTGATTGTAAATCTGAAATCTCGCTTTCCTTAGTTTGCCGGATAAGATCAGTATATTTATCACGATTGTTCAGGTAATCATCATACTTTTTATTCAATTCAACCTGCATTTCTTCCAGCTGTGATTCATAGTTTGCTGCCAGTTTTTCAATCATAGCCTGTGCACTGTCACTTTCAGGCATTGCAGCGAGAAGTTCCTGCGAGTTAATATGAGCGAATTTCTGAGCAGAAACACCAGACGCTGTAATTATAAGTAACAGAGCGGCAATGATTTTCATAATGTTTTTCATGACCCGTATTTAAAATTTGTGCAAATGTAAATAATTAATTCTTATAACCTAATTTTTCAAGGACTTCATCACTCTTATCATACTTCGGGTCGGTATAGATCATATTGGCACCAGAAGCTGTATCAAATATTACTGCATAGTTTCCTTCCGTTGCTATCTCTTTCACTATCCGGTATACTTCATCCTGTATTGGTTTGACCAGTTCCTGTCTTTTCTTATAAAGGCTTCCTTCACGTCCGAAATATTCTTTTTGAAGGTCTTTAGCTGCCTGTTCCTTATTGACAATCTCTTCTTCCTTTTTAACTTGCATTTCTTCACTTAAAAGTACTTTTTCGGTCTGATAGTCCTTGTACATTTTTTCTATTTCAGCGTACACGTTTTCCACTTCGGTTTGCCATTCCTCCGAGAGTTTATCCAGCTGATCCTGCGCAGCCTTATAGGATGGGATCCTGTTAAGGATATAATCCGTATCCACAAAGGCATACTTCTGAGCCATTACTAATCCTGATAACAGGAAAAGAGCGGCAATATTTAAAATTAAAGTTTTCATTGTTTAATAATTTATAGTTTATATAGTTTTTGATAAAGATCCTGCCTTGCAGGCAGGATCTTTATCAGAATTGCTGTCCAATTGTAAAATGGAACTGGCTCCCAGCTGCGCCCGGTTTTCCCGGGATGGGATCAAATCCCCAGCCCCAGTCGATACCCAGCAATCCGAACATCGGCAGGAATGCCCTCATCCCCACTCCGGCTGAACGATGTTGAGCGAAAGGATTAAACTGATCGATGCTATACCATGCATTACCCGCCTCCAGGAATACAAGTCCAAATAGAGTAGCTGAAGGATTAAGAGTGATCGGGTACCTGAGCTCAAGAGTCAGCTTATCATATACATTCCCGGATCTTAAGCCGTTTACCCTTGGTGTCAAAGAACCATTTTCATAACCTCTCAGGGCAATAGTCTCATAACCATAGAGATTATAACCACTCATCCCGTCACCTCCAACATCAAAACCTTCAAATGGTGAAGGGCCTAAATCATTGTTATAATGTCCCAGGTAACCAAACTGTGCCTTCGTACTTAATACCAAATTCCCTGCCAGACTTGTATACCATTCAGCTAAAAATTTCCATTTATGAAATTCAATATATTTATACTTCTCATTAACAGACATTTGTGTATAATCCTTGTCTGACATTAAAGAATAGGGAGGTGTTAATTGCAAGCTTATCGAGAAAGTTGATCCCCTCCTTGGATAGATTAACTGGTCAATAGATTTACGGGCAAATACAGTTGTGAAGCTGATGGTTTTTGAAACACCATTGCTGAAAATGAAATAATTCCTCCAGTCGTTAAGGGTATATTGCTGAAATGTAAATTCATTGTACAATGTGAAAAAATCATCGGGCCAGGTTAATCTCCTTCCAAAACCAATTGAAGCTCCTGTAATTTTAAAATTCTGATTTGATGCTTCTTTTGTCCAGTAATTATTTCCACTCATAATAGTGTGATATACAGACAATGATAATGAATTTGGCTTTTTCCCTCCCAACCAGGGTTCAATAAAAGAGAAATTGTATGCCTGGTACCATTTCCCGTTAGACTGTGCACGGACACTTAGGGTTTGCCCGTCGCCAGTCGGAATTGGTCTCCAGGCTGAGAGTTTAAAAACATTTTTTGCTGAGAAATTCGAAAATCTCAAGCCAATAGTTCCTACGAGCATCCCGGCTCCCCATCCACCGGAAATTTCAAGCTGGTCATTAGCACGTTCTACAAGCTTGTATTCGATATCAACAGTGCCATCAGCAGGATTTGGTATTGGATTTGGCTCTATTTTTTCAGGATCGAAGTGTCCAAGTGAGGCAAGTTCCCTTACTGTCCTGATGATATCCGATTTGCTGAAGAGGTCTCCCGGTACAGTCCTTAATTCACGGCGGATAACATGCTCATTGGTCTTTGTGTTACCTGTAATGATGACCCTGTTGATTGTAGCCTGTTTCCCTTCATATATCCTCATCTCAAAATCAATAGAATCATTTTCGACGTTAACCTCCACAGGATCACAGGAGAAAAACAGATATCCATTATCGAGGTAAAGTGAACTGACAGCATCTTCATCAATCTGAAGACGTTCATCAAGGACCTTCTGATTGAAAACATCACCTTTCTCAACACCCAGCACACGGCTTAGTATTTCAGCAGGATATATAGTATTTCCCACCCATGTAATATTCCTGAAATAATATTTTTCCCCTTCCTCAAGGATTATTTTCAGCTTGATCCTTTCGGGCGATAGAAGTGAAACTGAATCACGTATCAGCTTAGCATCCCTGTAACCTTTTTCGTTATAAAAATCAATTAGCTTTTGCTTATCAGCCTTATATTCCTTCTGGATAAGTTTTGAAGGTTTGAAGAAATTAATGTTTATCGCTTTAGTCTTCTTAAAGATTCTTTTAAGACGATGCACAGGATATACTTTATTGCCAACGAATTCGATTTCCTCAATTTTTACCCTGTTGTTTTTACTGATATTGAATTGTACATAAGCACCATTTCCTGCGGTAGTATCCTTTTTCTGGATAATTTCTACTTCAGTGTTATAAAATCCCTTTTCAATGAAATGATCTTTTATAATACGTACAGCGTTATTCAGAATATCTGTTGTTACCTGACTTCCATTCCTGAGATTTATCTTTTCCTGCAGATCTGTTGTTTCCGATTTATTAAGACCGTTTATTTCCAGACGGGTAAGTCTCGGCCTTTCGCGCAGATAGATATCAAGATAAATTTTGCCTTCTTCTATCTTAGTGGCAGTGATTTTTACATCAGCAAACAATCCCTGGGTCCAGAATTTATTGACAACATCAGTAATATCGTCACCCGGGACAGTTATAATATCGCCAATACGCAGTCCTGACAAGCTGATAAGGACCATTGGCTGGAGGAATTCAACACCTGAAATAGTAATATCAGCAATTTCGTAATCTCTTGGGCTGGAATAGTTTATTACCGGCATGTTATCAAAATCCGGTTCCTGTGCCGGCAGATTCCCTGAAATAATAAAGGAAGTTGCGAGAATAAAAAGTATATAGCGTTTTATTCTATTTGTAGTAAATAATGACATCATGTTTTTACCTGTTCGCTAATCATTCCAAATCTTCTTTCCCTGCTCTGATAATTCAGGATTGCCTTATAAAGATCCTCTCTGGTAAAATCCGGCCACAGAGTATCAGTAAAGTATAATTCAGTGTAAGCAATCTGCCAGAGCAGGAAATTGCTTATCCGGTACTCCCCGCTGGTTCTTATCAGAAGTTCAGGATCGGGTATATCCTTTGTCTGAAGCCAATCAGTAAAATTTTCGGGAGTAATATCATCCGGATCTACCTGTCCGTTTTTTATTTTTTTCGCGATTTTTATTACTGCATCATGTATTTCCCACCTTCCGCTATAGCTAAGAGCAAGGATAAGCTTAAGTCCCGTATTCCCTGCTGTAATATTAATGCATTTCCGGAGGTTACTTTTGACCTGCCTGGGCATGTTTTCCACATCTCCAATTGCTAACAGTCTGATATTGTTCTTAGTAAGTGTCCTGGTTTCTTCATGCAAAGTAGTGACAAGAAGGGACATTAATGCATCAATTTCTGCACGGGGACGGTTCCAGTTTTCAGTGGAGAAAGCGTACAGGGTGAGGTATTTAATCCCCATCTCTGCTGCTGCTTCAACCGTTTCCCTTACAGCTTTTATAGCATGCTGATGTCCGAAAACGCGCTTATTTCCTCTCTGCTTTGCCCATCTACCATTCCCATCCATGATTATGGCAATATGGTCAGGAAGTTTATCCTTTATGATCATATCTTTTAGTGATTCACCCATTTTGATGATTTCTCCTCATAAGCAGGGCATTCCAGAAGATAACTTAAAAATTTATAAGTTACAAATATACCAACTATTGAATACCAATCATTATTATGATAAAAAACGTTATTGTCATGGCCAAGGTTAACAACTCCATCAATATTGTCATTGAAAGTTTTCCTGAACGACCATTCACCACCAGCGCTTATCCGCTTGCTTACATTAAATTTAAATCCTGCCCCGTAAGTAACAACGAGATCCGTAGTTCCTCTATTTTCAGATGAAAAAATTAAATTATAACCCAATCCGGCTGTGGCATAAGGTGAAAATCTGTCCTTTCTCTTGCCATACTGATAGGGCCAGAAATTAAATTCAGTATTTACAGCAAGCTCAAGAAAAGATATATTAAAACTTGCTGCCCGGAATTGCTGGAAATCATTAGTAAAATCGCGGTCATCACCTCTGAGGCTGCCATAAATAGCATGAAAACGCAGAGAATTCCTTGGATTGAAATTATAGCGATAAATTGCTCCAAAGTCCGGTGATGGCTTATACATATGGCGTTCCGGATTTATATCACCCATATAGTATGATACACCTGAGAAAATCCCTATATCGGCTTTCCTCTGAGACCATGCTTCAGAAAAAACACACGATAAAATGAAAATGAGAAGGGAAATTCTCAAGATACTAAACGAATGAAGCGCGCCGCTTTCCAAGAATCGG
>CAZEKO010000124.1:0-5964 GCA_964512775.1 uncultured Bacteroides sp.
TCCATAATGCCATTGGATTACACCAGAATGAGCATCCACATTTGGCCAGGGATTCTTGGCCTTGCCCTTTTCCTTTAGAATGGGAGGTACAACCTTGTATAAGAGATCAACATACAGGATCAATTCATCATCTTTCATATGTTTTAGGGCGAATTCCCTCTGAATCATATATCTGGGATCAGTTTTCCTCAGTACAGCGTGTCCGTATCCCGGGATTATTTGTCCGGCATTAAGGGTATCCCAGACAAATTGTTTCATTTCATCCTCGGTTGGCATCTTGCCTTCCATTTTAATCCTGAGTCCCTGGATCCATCGCACTACTTCCTGGTTTGCTAGTCCGTGAAGGGGTCCAGCAAGGCCATTAATCATAGCTGAAATAGACAGGTATATATCTGACAGTGAACTTGAGACGAGATGACCTGTATGAGCGCTGACATTTCCGCTTTCATGGTCGCTGTGCAGGATAAAATGCAACCGTGAAACATCATCGTATGGTTTTCCGATCCCCATCATATGGGCAAAATTAGCGCCCATATCAAGATTGGGATTTGACTGTATTTTTCTGCCTTCACGATACAACTTGCCATAAATATATGATCCGACTTCCGGAAGTTTCGCGAGTAAATTAAGCATATCTTCATATGTGGGATCCCAGTAATCCTGCTTTGGCAATCCCGCATAATATTTTTTATTAAAGAAAGATTCCCGGTTCATTGTCATGATGGCGGTGGAAAAAATTACCATAGGATGGCTGAAGTTTGGAAATGCATCAATCACATCATAAACATACCTTGGAAGGATACGCCTCTTCCTGAATTCATCAATAACCTCATCTACCTGTTCTTCGGTTGGTATATCGCCAGTCAGCAGAAGGTAAACAAGTCCCTCAACATAAGGCACTTCAGCCCCTTTGGGTTTTGGAAGTTTTTCAAATACTTCAGGAAGTGTGTATCCCCTGTACCGTATGCCCTCATTAGGGTCAAGGTATGAGATATCTGTGACAAGGCATTTCAGGTCACGCATGCCTCCAATTAGCTTGGAAATTGTAACCTGATCCACCACCAGATTACCGTATTTTTCCAATAATTTCTGGGTCCGCGGCCTGTGATGTTTGATTTTTTCATGAAGGATTTGTTTCAATGTTGTCATTTCAGTATGTATTAAGTCTGATAATCCTTGAAAATGCTTATACTAAATAACATTAAAAAAGGTAACAATTTTTAGAATATTACCTTTAACAATCAGTTGACATTATACTATTTCATATACTTAAAATCCCGCCCCGGAAACCTTGCGGATGCACCAAGTGATTCTTCAATCCTTAACAATTGATTATACTTTGCTATTCTGTCGGACCTTGATGCCGATCCCGTTTTTATCAATCCTGTATTCAGAGCTACTGCGAGGTCTGCAATGAAAGAATCCTCTGTTTCGCCCGAACGGTGCGATATGACAGTGGTCATTCCGCTTTGCATCGCCAGTTGTACAGCATTAATAGTCTCAGTGAGTGTACCTATCTGGTTGACTTTTATAAGGATTGAATTAGCCGAATGCTCTTTAATACCTCTTTTCAATCTTTTTACATTGGTTACAAACAGATCGTCCCCGACGATCTGGATCTTTTGGCCGATTACTTTGGTCATCTCCTTCCATCCTTCCCAGTCGTCTTCAGCAAGTCCATCCTCAATGGAAACAATCGGGTATTTATTTACCCAATTCTTCCAGTATGCTACCATTTCACCTGATGACATTACCTGGTTTGTCGATTCAAACTTATAGACTTTCTTTTCTGTATCATAGAACTCTGAAGCTGCCGGATCCAGAGCAATCACCACATCTTCTCCAGGCTTAAAGCCTGCTTTACCAATAGCTTCAATCACGACTTCAATGGCTTCTTCATTCGAGCCAAGATTTGGAGCAAAGCCCCCTTCATCTCCCACATTTGTCGAATGTCCCTTGGATTTCAACACAGATTTAAGGTTATGAAAAACCTCTACACCCATTCTTAAAGCTTCAGAAAAGGAATTTGCGCCTACTGGCATGATCATAAACTCCTGAATATCAATTTTATTATCAGCATGACTGCCCCCATTCAGAATATTCATCATAGGGATGGGTAATAGATTAGCATTTACCCCTCCAATATACCTGTACAATGGCTGGCCTGTAAGTTGAGCAGCAGCTTTAGCGCATGCCAGAGAAACACCAAGAATTGCATTTGCTCCAAGATTCTTCTTATTTTCCGATCCATCCAACTCTATCATTTTTGCATCAATTTCAATCTGGTTGGTGACAAACATGCCGTTCATCTCCTCATTAAGAATCTTGTTAACGTTTTCAACAGCCTTCAGCACACCTTTGCCAAGATACCTTCCCTTATCACCGTCCCTGAGTTCAATAGCCTCGTGAACTCCTGTTGATGCTCCGGAAGGAACAATAGATCTGCCTATTATTCCGGTCTCAGTTATTACATCTACCTCAATTGTTGGATTTCCTCTGGAGTCGAGAACCTCTCTCGCCTGGATATGTGTTATTTGTGACATAATGTGAATAATTTTAAGCCTTATCTGGTTTATCTTTTTTAGCTTTGGCTTTCTTTTCAGTTTTAGCTTTTTTCTTAGGTGCTTCTTCTCCACTTGTTTCTTCTGCATCCGCACTCTCAGGTACAGCTTCCTCCCCTTCAGCTTCTGTTGCCTCATCTATGGTAGTTTCCTGGCTTTCATCCTGACTGCCTTCCTTCTCTGCAGCTTTCCCTTCAGCCGGTTTCTTTTTACCCCTTCTTTTCCTTACTGGTTTTCCTTTTGAAGTATCTTTCTCACCCAAAAGGTTTTCATTATAATCGACCAGCTCCATAATGCACATATCTGCATTATCTCCATGACGGCTGTCTATTTTTATGATTCTTGTATATCCACCTGGTCTGTCACCTATTTTTGATGAAACCTCCCTGAAAAGTTCGGAAACAGCATATTTATTACCCAGATAACTGAAAGCCAGTCTGCGTGAATGTGTCGAATCTTCTTTTGAACTTGTTAAGATCGGCTCAATGAAAGTTCTCAATGCTTTTGCTTTGGCTGTTGTTGTCTTTATCCTTTTATGCATAATCAGGGAAGACGCCAGATTAGCCAGCAAAGCCTTCCTGTGTGCACTTTTCCTGCTCAGATGATTAAAACTCTTCCCGTGTCTCATTTAACTTACTCTTTATCTAATTTATATTTTGATGTATCCATTCCAAAATGTAAGTTCACACTCACCAGAAGTTCATCCAGTTCTGTGAGAGATTTTTTACCAAAATTCCTGAATTTTAAAAGGTCATTTTTATTAAACTTCACAAGATCTCCCAATGTTTCAACTTCTGCAGCTTTCAGGCAGTTAAGTGCTCTGACTGAAAGATCCAGATCGACCAGTTTTGTTTTTAATAGTTGCCTCATATGCAGAACTTCTTCATCAAATTCCTCATTTGCATATTTTTCATCTGAGGTAATTGTGATTTTTTCATCCGAGAACAACATGAAATGATAAATCAGTATTTTGGCAGCTTCTTTGAGTGCATCTTTCGGGTGTATTGAACCATCGGTTATTATCTCGATAAGGAGTTTCTCATAATCGGTCTTCTGTTCAACCCTGTAATTTTCAATTGAATATTTGACATTCCTTATCGGTGTATAAATAGCATCCATAGATATCAGACCAAACTCCGAATCTACAGGCTTATTTTCCTCGGCAGGCACGTAGCCACGACCTTTATTAATGGTCAGCTCAAGCTGCAGCTTCACGTCCTTTTCCATATGGCAAATTACGTGGTCGGGATTCAGTACTTTAAAACCGCTGAGGAATTTAGACAGGTCGCGGGCTTTGAATTCTTCCTGCCCGGTAATTGTGACCATTATTTTTTCATCATCAATATCCTCAATCTGTTTTTTGAACCTCACCTGTTTCAGATTCAGGATAATTTCAGTTACATCCTCAATAACTCCTGTAATGGTTGAAAACTCATGTTCAACGCCCTCAATCTTGACGGTAGAAATAGCATAACCTTCCAGAGAGGACAAAAGAATGCGCCTGAGTGCATTTCCTACAGTAATGCCATAACCAGGCTCCAGCGGACGAAATTCGAACTTGCCATAATGATCATCCGCTTCAATCATGACAACACTATCGGGTTTTTGAAAAGCTAATATAGCCATATATAATAGTTTAATATACTATTTGGAATAGAGTTCTACAATAAGCTGTTCCCTGATGTTTTCAGGTATATCTGCACGGTTAGGCCTGCTCATGAATTTACCTGCCATCAGGGCATCATCCCATTCGAGCCATGGTATTTTGGTCCGAATGGCTGAAACAAGAGAATTTGTAATGACCTCGAGGGATTTTGATCTTTCCCTTACACCAACAATATCCCCTGGCTTAAGTACGCATGAGGGTATATTTACCACGACTCCGTTAACAGTAATATGACGGTGGTTGACAAGCTGACGTGCACTTGTCCTGGTTGGAGCAATTCCCATCCTGTATACTACATTGTCGAGGCGTGATTCCAGTAATTGAAGCAACACCTCACCTGTTATACCCTTACTCCTTGAGGCTTTCTCAAAAATGTTAGAGAATTGTTTTTCAAGTACTCCGTATGTATATTTTGCTTTTTGTTTTTCTTTAAGCTGAATACCATATTCTGATTGCTTCCTTCTTCTTTTATTCAACCCGTGCATTCCGGGGGGATAATTTTTCTTCTCCAGTACTTTGTCAGGTCCGTAAATCGGCTCCCCAAACTTCCTTGAAATCTTGCTTCTGGGTCCCTTGTATTTTGCCATTTATCTGTAAAAATTAAATGTTCACTAATAAATGAAATCAGACTCTTCTTCTTTTTGCAGGACGACAACCATTATGAGGTAATGGTGTACCGTCAACAATTTCCGTAACTTCAATCCCTGCAGTATGTATGGTGCGTATTGCAGATTCTCTGCCTGCACCGGGTCCCTTCACAAATACCTTCACTTTTCTTAATCCCAGTTCGAATGCTGTTTTTGCACAATCCTGAGCAGCTACCTGAGCTGCATATGGTGTGTTTTTCTTGGACCCTCTAAATCCCATTTTCCCTGCAGATGACCAGGCTATGGTTTGTCCTGCATTATTTGTCAAAGAAATGATAATATTGTTAAATGAGGCATGAATATGCGCCTGTCCCACATTTTCAACCTTAACAGTCCTCTTTTTTGATGCTCCTGTTTTTTTAGCCATCTGTTATTTCTTTTGTGTTGCTTTTTTCTTATTTGCAATGGTTTTCCTTCTTCCCTTCCTGGTTCGGGCATTATTTTTAGTCTTCTGGCCGCGAACAGGCAATCCAATCCTGTGCCGGATGCCACGGTAACAACCAATATCCATGAGACGTTTGATGTTCATTTGAACCGATGAACGAAGTTCGCCTTCAACTTTGAAGTTTTCGTTAATGATTTCACGAATCCTGGTAATCTGTTCATCGTTCCAGTCTTTCACTTTAACATCCCGGTCGATACCTGCCTCTTCAAGTATTTTCTGTGCAGAACTACGACCTATCCCAAAGATGTATGTGAGGCCAACTTCACCTCTTTTATTTTTAGGGAGATCGACTCCAACGATCCTTGCCATATTGTTAATTTAAAATTGGTTTGCAAAGTTAAGATAAATTATCCCTGCCGTTGCTTGAACTTGGGATTTTTTTTATTAATAACGTATAAACGTCCCTTCCTCCGCACAATTTTGCAGTTGGGACTTCTCTTTCTGATTGATGTTCTGACTTTCATAGTATATTTCTTTGTGTATCTGTTCCTGGTTTTCTGTCTTTAAAATATATGTCTTTTGTTAATCTGTTAATCTGTTAATCTTTTAATCTGTTAATCTTTTAATCTTTTAATCTTTTAATCTATTTCTCACTTTTATATCTGAAAGTAATTCTTCCCTTTGAAAGGTCATAGGGTGACATTT
>CAZEKO010000125.1:0-5920 GCA_964512775.1 uncultured Bacteroides sp.
AGGCATATTTGGCAGGATTCCAGTGTTGTGAACTGATATCTGGAGAAGTGGCCACACCTGCATCACCTAGTGCACCGGCCCTTGAATCAGGGGCAATGGTCAGAAAAGGAACTGTAACCTGAACCGCATTAAGCTGCTGTCCGGTTGATATGACCTGACTCTGTGCAAAAGCAAGCCCGGATAAATTGACAAGTAATAGTATAACCGGGATAAATCGTAGTATTTTCAGCCTCATGTTTTTCAGGAAGTGTAAGAGTGACAAAGATAAATATTTTTACTTTTTAACGGAGAATTCATCGCAATATTACCAGTTTTTCAAATTTTTCAATGGTCTGGCCTGAATTTGCCCTTACTTTCAGCCGGTAAATATAAACGCCACGTCCTATTCTGCTTCCAAAATCGTCAAGGCCATCCCATTCAAATGGACCGCACCTGTAACCTGTGGCTGTCAACTGCCTTTCTATTGTCTTGACAAGTTTCCCGGATACTGTGAAAACCTGAATCAGTATATCCAGTTCAGCACCCGGCTGATTATGTTCAAAATAGAATGAGGTATTAGTGGTAAAAGGATTCGGGTAATTCAGTAAATTTTTAATTATAAAATCTTCTGATGGAGCTACGATAAATTCAGTATAGTCTTCAGTGGAATTATTATGAACATCCCATACTTTAACTTTGAGCTTATGTGCTCCATCTTCCAGGCTTTTAAGCTGATACATGATCTTGCCGCTCTGATAACTGTCTTTATCTGCTTCATAATAATCATTCAGGACAATAGGACTGACTGTCATATTATCAAGAACAGCTGTGAGATCATGCCCTATACCGGTACCGACTGTATTTATGCCACTGCTGTCGTTGACGTAGACCAGTATCCTGGGATTCTCATCAGTGGTTCCGCCGAATACGAAATTATCAGCATTCATATAAATTTTAATTTCAGGCCCTTCAGTATCATTTGCTATCGAATCAGATGATCCTCCGATAATAACATCATCAAAGGACCCATTGGCATCTGTTGAAAGGTCATTGCCATAAAAATTGATTTTCCCCAGTCCGTAATTATAGGAAATATCTTTTGGAACTATAAAATCAAAAGTAAATCCACCATTTACAATGGATGCTTTACCTTTATAAAGAACGCGGTTACGGATATTAAAAGTAAAAGTATTTTCGCCGTCATTAGCCAGAGTCGTAATCTCACTTACTTTATCAAATACAGTCGGATACAGGGTGCCATTGTATGTTGTGAAGACATTACCTTCATCATCTTCAATGATACCGGATACTTTAACTTTCTCAAGTGCTTTAAGAGTATCAGGTTCCGCAGTAACCGGGATCCCATTAATGGCAGTAGCAGATATCCAGTACTTGGGATAGTTTAGAACGATAGCCGGGTCCCCTAGTAAGGCAAAGCTTCGTCTGTTAATACCGGTACCGGCATTATTTTTTGTTAACCTGATAATATCGCCAAGCCTTAAATACTGCTGATCCTCATCTTTTTCAAAGGCATAGTTATAAAATTGTTCATTCAATGCATGATTAGGGCCGGAATAAACCAGTCGTGTAGTCGAAAGCAAAGCCACTCCGCCCCCTTCAGGATTCAGAAGCACATACTCCCCGGCTGAGGTATGTTCCCAGTCATCGAAACGACTGAATTCACAGGTGGCAGTTATAAACAGGGGATATTTATCTTTATTTTCCCAGCTCATGATATCATTAATTTCCAGTATCCTTTCATGAGCCAGCCCGTTTTCTCCTCCATGCCCTGTATAGTTTATTATCAGTGCACCTTTATTTATACGCTGGTTTATTGCTGCATTTACATCGGGGTATTTCTGCCCTGATGAAGTTATGACCTGCTGGTAGGCATCCAGATAAATTTTAATTATTATAAATCCGGGACGGCGCAATTCAACGCTTCTTGCAAGATCATCTGCCTGAATCATATGAATGTTAAAATCCTCATCATCCCCGATGAAACACACTGTATTTCTCCAGTCTCCCATGCTTCCGGGTCCGGAGTAGGAGATTGTTTTATCTGTCACTTCACGGGCTTCTTCCTTGCTTTTTACAGGAAATCTCCCGACGCCAATATCAAGAATCCCTGATGACCCGCCTTCTGGTTCATCAAGAAGGCCGAAAAAATCGTCGGTTACAAATGAACTTACAGGGCTTAAAGAGTTTGGTGATTGATATGTAAGGATATAGTTGGTGTTTCCACCGTCTTCCGATTTATTGTTATAAGAACCATCACCGAATAATAACATGTACCTGGGCATATCATTTTCTCCTGTTGCCCTGTCATAGAACATTCTTGCCATATCCCTTATGGCAGATACATCCGGAGCTCCGGAAGAAAATTCATTGTAAACCTGACGGGGGGTGACCACAAGAGTGTCGAGTCCGTCATGTTCGTACCTGTAACCGGCAAGCCGTCTTGCCTCAGGGATGAAATCCGGATGACTGACTATAATATAATCCGGTTGTCCCGAACCATGGATATCCTGGTTTGAAACTATCCCGACATCAGGGTCTTCGATTACAGGTTTCGGGAAAGGGTCATTCGGGTTGAATGCTGCAAACTCTCTTATAGAATCAGTACGTGCCAGGAAAGTCAGGATCGTTCCGTTAAGTGAAGTTGCCACTTTTTTCACATTTGATGCATCAGTAACATCCCAGATAACAGTCCCTTCCTTTGCATCAGAAAGCCTGTATTCAGCCAAATCCGGGATGGCAGTAGAACGGCTATCGCGAAAAAACAATTGCCCGTACAACAGACCAGGGGACATTCTTAATGAGCTTCTCGCGTTAATAGTTATATAATCGAGCCATCCCTGAGCAGATGATGAATTTTTAATATACTGGAGATTAATATTTATTTGTCCGGCTGAAGCATAGAACCTGAATGTATCTTTTTTTGCATAAGCATATGATGCGGTATACAGGCTCAGATTTGTTCCCGATATTTTCATTCGTCCAAGAAAATTGTCATTAGCGGTCACAAGAAAACTGGTCGTATCGGTAGCCCTGGCCAGCAGGTTAAGTTCCATTCTGACGGGTTCTGATAAAATTATATCCGGTATATCAAACGGAAAATCCTGTGATGTAATGATATCGAAATGTTCACCATACCATTCACTTCCTGATGCAATCATATTCCGGTCATTTAATTCGTGATGAAGAACAGCATCATATTCAGTGATAGTTCCCGATGGCGATCCAGGCAAAGGGGATTCATCCTTAATAGTCTTTCCCGTGCCAAAATCTGATGTAAGAAAATAATAATTTGCATCAGCATAAAGATGTATTTCCTTATTGAACCAATTTTTTGCCCGATCATATTTCCAGACATCCGGTCCTTTCCCGTAAAACAGGATATAATCGCCTGCATTGAAAATGGCATTTTCTATCAGATCATCCGGTCGTTGATCATAATTATAAACCGGCAGCATTCCTCCGCCATTTCCATATATTCTTACTCCTGAAGGATTTGAGATTCCAATTTTGACAAGATCCTCATAGGTCAGCTTGTAAATACCGTCTTTATCAATCTTGATCCTGAACCATTTACCGGTCCTCAAAACAGAATGAGCTGTATAATCTTTTCGTGTAATAATCGATTCCAGCCCTTTGCGTTCAGTTTTCGGTGTGATTTTAAGCGAGAATTGAACTAATCTTTCAAGATTATTGTTAGCCGGATTTTTCCTTAACGGGATAAAAGTGACCTGGAGAAATGGGGCCTTCCTCATATATACGATATGTGTAGTAATATCGATTTGAGGAGTAATTTTATCAAGATGCTTAATATTCTTAATTTCCTCATTTATAAATGCTTCATACCTGGTTTCCTGAAGTTCAACTTCAAATTCGAAATTATTTTCTAACTTTATAAGCTCATAATAATTTGGAATTAAGGTATTTAGGTCAGGATAATCCGCATTTTTAAAATAAAGATATTGAAAGGTTTGTTCCCCGATCACCTCTTTTTTTACGGGCAGCCATTCAATGGATCTCAGACCGGATGGAGATTGCGCGAATAATGCAGCCGGTAACAGAAGACAAAATAAGAAGCGGAATCTCATAATGAAATTTAAAGGCCAATATAAGAATTAAACAGGTTCAAACGTTCAATTCACTAACGGGAGGCATTGTAGATTATTGTAAAATCAAGTTTTAATAATTTGTTCAAATCTGCAAGGGAAATATCGTCATTGTTGCTTTTCATGACTGCAAGCATCATTTATGGAACTTTTCATGTAAATGCACAGGATCCGTTCCTGTCCCAATATTATTCAAATACTATATATCTGAACCCTGCATTCACCGGGTCTGCAGGAATTCCGAGGTTTTCGGCAGGTTACCGCAATCATTTTCCATCTATGGGATCAGCGTTTGTGAATTATCGTGCCGCATTTGATATGCCAGTAGAACTGGTCCAGGGTGGAGTAGGCTTTAATATAATGAATGATGTGCAGGGCAGCGGACAATTAAGCAACCTGAGGATAGATGGTATATACTCTCATGCCTTTATTATTAATCCGGAAATTGAGATAATAGCCGGATTGCAGGTTTCCTATGTAATACGTTCATTAAAGACTAATGGATTTATTTTACCTGATGGTATTGATAACCTGACCGGAATATACATTGGACCAACAGAAGACATATCAGATCAGACATCAGGGTATCCTGATTTTGCTACAGGTGTCCTTTGTTTCTCGCGAACCTGGTACGCAGGGATCGCTGTTCATCATTTGACTGCACCGAACATGTCGTTCAGCAGGACTTACCTGGAACGCCTGCCCAGGAAATATACATTTCATGCCGGGATAAATATTCCAGTATTCGAAAAAAGATTTGGAAGGGAATTCCTCCAGGTAAATCCCAACCTGGTGTTCATTCAGCAAGGTTCCCAAAGGCAGATAAATATTGGCGCGGAAGTGATCCGTAAAGGTTTGTTCGTGGGGATCTGGAGCAGGCAGAATATCCGGTTTGGAGTAAGCACTATTACAGCTGTTGCAGGGTATCAGGATAATCGAATGCGATTTGGTTATTCATTTGATTTTAATATGTCCCAGCCCTGGATCAATGATCTGGGTTCCGGTGCACATGAAATTGCATTTACGTACAGGTTAATTAAAAGTGATAAAAAGACCAAAATCGGTACAATAAATTGTCCTAAAATTTAGTTATTTTTGCGATGTTCATTGTTTTTGAACAAAAAAATCGATTATATTTGAATTTAATTCGTTTTATAAACTAGAAAAACTATGAGAAGCAAGGTCAGAATTCTTCCTTTTCTGTTAACCATTGTTTTCATTTTCCTATCATGTAACAGAGGTGGTGACATTTCCAAATCGGGTAAAGAGTCGACCACAACCGGCTGGGCATATAACAATCCTGATTGGGGCGGATTTGAAGTTGCCCAGGAGTTTGAACAGGCAACCGGGCCAGGGCTGGTTTTTATTGAAGGAGGATCCTTTACCATGGGCAGGGTTGAACAGGATGTAACGTATGATTATAATAACGTCCCAAGGAGAGTCACACTAACTTCTTTTTACATAGATGAAACCGAAATCCGAAATGTAGATTATCGTGAATACCTCTATTGGGTTATGAGGGTATTTTCTGAGATGCCAGAGGTTCTTCAGAATGCTTTGCCTGATACACTGGTATGGCTGGATCCTCTTGCATATAATGATCCTTATGTTGAATATTACCTGAGACACCCTGCATATAATGAATATCCGGTTGTTGGCGTCAGCTGGAATAAGGCACGTGGATATGCCCTCTGGCGCACTGACAGGGTAAATGAAATGATTCTTATCGATGAAGGTATTCTTCTTCCTGATCCGGCGGGACAACAGGGAGCTGAACATTTCAATACAGATGCATATCTGGCAGGACAATATATAGG
>CAZEKO010000126.1:0-5906 GCA_964512775.1 uncultured Bacteroides sp.
TGCGAAACCAGAGGGCACATTGTACAGAAGGGGCTTTGTTTGCAGCAGCCTGCCTGGAATTTATTGGGTATTCTCCTCTGGTGGTGGATCTGCAGGCAGAGAATGACGACGACCATGTAATCGCAATCTACAAATCAAAGAATCACTGGGGAGCGGTTGCAAAATCCAATTTTACTACCATCCGGTACCGCGAACCTGTATACCGGTCTCTGCGTGAACTGGCAATGTCGTATTTCGATTTTTATTTTAATACCATTGGTGAAAAAACTCTAAGGGCTTATTCCCTGCCTCACAATCTGAACCGGTTCAATTTCTTGAGCTGGAAAACAACTGAAAATGATCTTGATGAAATTGGAAATTGGCTCACAGATGTCAGGCACATTCAATTAATAAATCCGGGACAGGTTAAAAACCTCTCCCCTGTAGGTGATTATTTGCTAAAATCATCGCTTATTGGATCCAATCCGGCAGGCCTCTATATTCCAAAATCCAAAACCTTGTCCCGTTGAATATCGGAACCTGAACCCGGAACCCGGAACCGGAACCCGGAACTATCCCCCCCCAAACTCCCGCCAGAAATTGGTAAATTTCTTTATGCTGACCTCAAAATGTCCCTGGGAGGAAAAAATTTGACGCAAGACATTATTTTTTACACCGGCATCCTGTGAATCTTTCCTCATAATATCAAGTACCTGGAGGATCTGGAATGACATTTCACTCAATCCCACAATATCCTTGGATTTGTGTATGACCTCTCCTAAATTTACCTGACATGTCGACCAGAGACCGCATTTTTCAACTGCCTGGATCAGCATCGCGATCTCTACCCCATAATTTGTGGGAATTTTCAATTTTTCAAATAAATCCCGGTAAATAGCAACAGTCCCTGCCAGGGGTTGAATATATCCTGCCAGGTGGGGGTAGTACATATTTATCCATGGACGTGCCATTATTTCGGTTACCCGTCCTCCGCCCAGTTCGACGCCGTATGTTTCAACCCTGATAGGCCTTGCATAATATCCTTTCACAAATTTAACATCCTTATTAAAGAGCATAGGCCCGATTAAACCGTAAAAAAATGTAGGTGTAATGTTTTCAATATCAGTATCAACCCAGGCCAGTATGTCTGCATCCGAAACAAAGTAACTTTTAAATAAAGCTTCACCTTTTCCAGAATATCTTCCCATTTCCGGTTTTATCTCCTGGTGAATGTATACTGGTATATCATATGAAGCTGCAATTTGAATCGTATCATCGGTAGAATGTGAATCTATCACGATCACATTATCGATAATACCTGAATTTTTAACTTCCAGAGCAGTTTCTATTACTTTCCCGATGGTTTTTTCCTCATTCAGGGCAGGAAGGATAACATCCACCTTAACATTTAATTTCTTTTTATAATTGAGCAGTACCATAGCTAAGGAAAAATCTGTAGCATCAAAGGTGCGTTCCCTTACCCACCTGTATATCTCGTCGCTTTCCGAGATTTCGATATCACGCACAGGCCCTCTTACTATTGCCAGATTCCCTTTGTATATATTTTTTATTTTATGGTAAAATGGAATTACTTCTGAAGCAGTCAATGGAGCCCCTACAAATAACATTTTATAATTATGTCCAACAGACTGGATCATATCCGTAAAGGAAGGATCATAACGCCATAAAATCCTCACTTTTTCAAAAAGTTCATGCGCTGCCGGTACAACAGTGGAAAGAAAGATCTCTTCCATCTGACTGATCCGCTCTTCGTTGTGATAGATAATGATTTCTTTAATTCCCAGGCGGGCAATTACTTCCAGAGCTGCCAGAGCATTATTTCCCCCGCGAAGAGCTGCTGCAACAGGTCCATCAGTCCAGCCATCAGTCATAATAACTATTCCATGAGGATCTGAATTGAAAGCATCAGCATCCTCAGGATTACTGATAGTGATATTTAATTCACCCTCCTCGTGAGAGAGAGGCCATATTGTTCCATTTTGTTTTGCCATTATAACTATATAGGAATTTATTGTAAATTTATTGATATTATCCTTATTAACCGATACAAACAAATGGAAAGAAAGATTTTTAGTCAGATCTTATTATTATCCTCGTTTTTTCTTATCCTGATATCCGGTTGCACAGATAAGTCAGATAATAATGATAAACCAAAAGATATTTGGGATATTGATAAGGATGGTATTCCAAAATTTGTCGAAACAAATTATATCGAGTTGGTTAAGATTTACAGGATATCCAAATTCCGGTCATCTGTCGGACATGATTATTCTGATGGTTTTGAACAGTGCAGAAGTATGAAACATTATTTTGAACCACGGAATGATGTCGATTGGACAACAGTAAAGATATACTCCCCGGTTACCGGTAAAATTACAAGAGTAGAACAAGAGTGGTCCGGTACGAAAATAGAAATAGCATCCGATGATTTTCCGGCCTTTAGGTTTTCCATCTTTCACATAAATTTATCTGCTCCATTCGTTGTGGATGATAAAGTGACTTCAGGCCAGCTTCTGGGCACACATATTGGATCCCAGACAATGTCAGATATTTCTGTGATTGTAAATGATCCAACCCGACAAGGTAGGATGATATCCTATTTTGAGGTCATTACGGATGATCTTTTTAATGAATATTCCCAGCGTGGAATAAATACGAGGGACGACATGATTATTCCTAAAGCAATTCGGGATGCAAATCCTCTTACCTGCAGCGGTGATACATTTATCACTACAGATACGCTTGAAAATTGGGTGGTTCTGGACTGATAACTTAAACTATTGGAATAATAATTTTTAAGGTTCAGTGCCTTATCTTCTGACCCTGGCATTACCTTCCCAGATACTCCATATCTGTTCTTCATCGGCTGGTTGAGCATAATCGGTCAGAAGGGTTGTTACAAGTGCCCCGCTGGCCCAGCCAAACTGGATCCATTTTTCAGGGGACCAGCCTTTCAGGATACCATATAGCAGGCCGCCTACAAATCCGTCGCCCCCTCCAATTCGATCAAGAACCGTTATCTCGCGGGGTTCAACGACATGCCATTTATTACTTTCCAGCATAAGTGCCCCCCAAAGGTGGGAGTTCGTGTTGATAACCTGGCGCAGGGTGGTTGCAAAAACGGATGCATTTGGATATGCTTTCTTCACCCGACCTATCATCTCTTTGAAACTATCAATTTTTGATCCGATTTCTTTACCACCAGCTTCCGGTCCTTTAATACCCAGACAAAGCTGAAAATCTTCCTCATTTCCCACCAGAATGTCTGAAATACCAGCGATTTCAGTAAAAATATCATGTAACTTCTTTTCCCGTTTCTTCCAGAAGGAAGCCCTGTAGTTAAGGTCAAAAGAAATTACCGTTCCATGTTTTTTAGCAGTTCTTGCAAGTTCCAGGCAGAAAGTCCCTGTTTCAGGTGAAAGTGCTCCAATAAGCCCCGACACGTGAACAACCTGAACACCTTCGTCACTAAAGATCCTGTCAAGATCAAAATCTTTAGCATTCAGGATGCGGCCCACCTCTCCTGCACGGTCATTGTGAACCCTGGGCCCCCGGCTTCCATAACCACTGTCAGCGATATTGAACTGATGGCGGTAACCCCACGGACCACCCTGCTCCACATCCCTGCCTTCATATGACATGTGCCTGCCAGCCAGGTCATTTTTAATAAATTGTGCTATGGGACTGCCCTTAACGAAAGTTGTAAGCACTTTTACAGGCAATCCCAGATATGAAGAAACACTTGCCACATTTGACTCAGCACTGGATGCCTGCATAATAAATGTGTTGCTGGTATGAACCGGCTGTCCGCTTAATGGAGTAATACGGACTCCCATGCTTGTTGGGACAACTAGAGCCCATTTGAAATTTTTACGAAGTTCAATTTTCATAAATATACTTTTATGGAATTTAAAATTAATAAATGTCCTGAATAAGCAAACTTATTTTAATATCTGTTTAATTTTGGAAAAGACAAATATGAAATTATGAAAACAAACATCCTTTCCGTTTTTGTTCTTTTAAGCTTATTGCTCATTCAGTGCAATAAAACCCTCGACAACCGCCGGATAATTTCTTTGAACGGCACATGGGACCTGGCTGAATCTTATTCTCTGAAAGATATACCATCCGGTTTCAATTGCCAGGTGCCGGTGCCCGGACTGGTGGATATGGCAACCACTAAATCTGACAGTATCGGAATTAATAAGCAGAGCCGTTATTACTGGTATCGTAAGGGTTTTACGGTCAACGGGGCTTATCCTGATAAAGTAATATTGAAAATCAATAAAGCAAAATATGGAACATGGGTTTTTGTGAATGGAAAATTTAGCGGGAAAAATCTTTATTGTTTTACACCCACGTTCCTGGATATAAAGGAATTCCTGAAAGAACCAGGCAAGGAAAATGAACTTATGGTCGTGGTTGGAAGTTACAGCAGCCTTCCTGATACTATCGCCAATGGCTGGGATTTTGAGAAAACCAGATACATACCGGGCATTTATGACGATGTAAAACTGATCCTGGCAGATTATCCTTATATTGAAAATGTCCAGGTTGTACCTGATATTGAAAGCGAAAAAATCAGGGTTGCTGCCTGTATTGAGAGTAATGATAACATTGAACAGTATAAAATACAATATACGGTGAAGGAAGTGACTTCAGGGAGAAGCGTAACAGGTGGCTCCTTTGTGACTTCCGTTGAACAGCTGCAGCATAATACGGTTGATCTGGAAATAAACCTTGAAAATTGTCATTTATGGACACCCGAAGATCCTTTTCTTTATGAACTTAAAATTTCAACTCCCGGGGATGACTTTCCAACTCGTTTCGGGATGAGGGAATTCTATTTCGATACCATTACCAGGAGGTCAATGCTGAATGGCAAACCGTATTACATGAGGGGCACAAATGTTTGTATATACCGGTTCTTTGAAGATCCGTCCAGAAATGAATTGCCATGGGATAAAGATTGGGTAAGGAAACTTCATGAGACTTTTAAATCCATGCACTGGAATTCAATACGATATTGCATCGGATTTCCCCCGGAGATCTGGTACGAAATAGCAGATGAAACAGGGTTCCTTATCCAGGATGAATTCCCTGTATGGTATCTGAGTAGTAAGGAAGAACTGGCACCTGATCTGAAAGCAAGGCACTTGGCTGCTGAATACCAGCAGTGGATGGAGGAACGATGGAACCATCCCTGCGTCGTGATATGGGATGCACAGAATGAAACCTACACCGAAGAAACAGGGTTGGCTATAGGAATGGTCAGAAACCTTGATCTTTCAGGACGGCCATGGGATAACGGCTGGAGTCCCCCACAGCGTAAATCAGATGTAATTGAGACTCATCCGTATTTATTTCAGGAATATCAATATTTACCTGAGGGAGCTCCAATTCCCGCCGAAGGTGTCCTGAAACATCTTCTTTCAGAGCCCCGCAGGCCCCATAACGGCCCTGACGGTAATAATGCCATCATCATAAATGAATATGGCTGGCTCTGGTTGAACCGCGATGGATCACCAACCACCCTTACAGATCATATTTATGCAACTCTTTTTAGCGAATACACAACTCCTGATGCAAGACTTGAAGTGTATGCACGATATCTTGGTATGTTAACCGAATTCTGGCGGGCACATCGCCAGTGCACCGGAGTCCTGCATTTTTGCGGACTGGGGTACTCCAGGACGGAAGAACCCAGAGGCCAGACCAGTGACCATTTCATTGATATCAGAAATCTCGTTCTGGAACCAAATTTTATTAAATATGTGAAACCGGCATTTTCACCTGTGGGATTGATGATCGATAAGTGGGATATCGCTTACAAACCTGGTGAAGAGATCACAGTTCCTGTAATTATCATCAATGATACTTATGAAGAATGGAGTGATACTCTTACG
>CAZEKO010000127.1:0-2064 GCA_964512775.1 uncultured Bacteroides sp.
CGACCCATGAAACACTTGATCTGGAAAGCATTGAAATTGATGATAATCAGACACGAATTTATCTGTCAATTCTGAACAGAAAGCTAGGCGCATCATTTTGTGTGGATACGAATACATATATCCGAAACTCCCTTGGAACGGAAGAATATAAACTTATTGAATCAATGGGAGTCCCGGATTGTCCTGATGTTCACAAGTTTAGCATAGTTGGTAAGAAACTCAGTTTCATACTGGTGTTTCCCCCTATAAGTAAAGAAATTAAATATATTGATATCATTGAAAACTGCCAGGATGCCTGTTTTTCAATAAGATATGTCTTGTTAGATAATGAAATAAATGAAGCGATTAACCAGGGACTCAACCTTTATGAATCAAGGAAAATGTCAGAATCCTTAAAAGTATTTGAGGATCTTATGCTTTCACGAAATGATAACGTATCTCCTGTGTTTGGAACTATCTATTTATACATGATGTCCATAAATTATGAGCTTGGACAATCAAAAGAGATACGACGGCTCTTCGATGAGCTGAAGCAGTCTTCCATTATTAATAAGGAAGAAATCCTTGAAGAAGCCCGCTATCAGGAACTTATCCGGTAAAGTATATAGGTGTAATCAAAAAAGCCAGTTCAGGTTGATATAGGGAGCTCCTTTTCCGTCATCTTTTGACTTCAGCGCAACTCCGTAATCGAACGCAACAATAAAATTCTCATTCAGGACAAAACGGATTCCTCCCCCCGTTCCAATATGAGGTCTGTCCTTTTCGTTAGTAAACAAGTCTGATTTGACCAATGGTTTGCCATTAATCTCAAAATTGTCAGGGACACCTGCCGTATTCATTTTGTATTCCTGAACCACCATCCCTGCATCCAGAAATGCACTCAATGCTATATGAAAATTCTGCCTGAACAGCTTTGTATGAATAAATTTCCATCGCAGTTCTGTATTGCCATAAAGATACCCTTCACCAACGACACGATTCCTCAGGATTCCCCTGACCGTTTTAGCTCCTCCCAGCCCATCACGTGTGTAGTTTGGCGGACTGTTAAAAACAAATGGCAGCATATAGGAAGGCATTTCCCCGAAAAGCTTACCCTGGTAACTTAACCGGTAGGCAAAGTTTAAATTCTTGGGGATGATTGTAAAATATTGTCTATGTGTAACAGCGAGCTTGCCATATGTCATATCCTTATCACCCAGAAATCCGGGGGCTATAATGAAAACAGCATCCGTCCATATCCCTCTCATCGGATTCGGTTCATTGTCACGTGTATCAAATATTACACCGGCTTTCAGAAGAGTATGAATACCCCCGGTAGCCTCATTTCCAGGAATGATTCCCCAATCTAAATATTTTTGGTATAATCCACCCTGAATTGACGGTAAAAGATCCTCATCTTTACCTTTGTTTAGTTTACCCAGGTTAATTGTATCAATTTTGTTATGATAAAATTCAATTCCTGCAAACCATTTTAGGTTATCAACCGGGAGATCTCCTGAAAACTCAGCCCTGAGACGGATAAATTTCCTGTCCTGCCGGTAAAACATTCTGGAAAGATATAAGTCATCATCATCCGTTTCGAAGATATTGTTATATTTTGCCTGGTATCCGTTGAATCCATAAAAATCAAGTCCCTGCTCAGTAAAGTAACTGACTTCCGCAGATGTTCTTATCCCGGGAATCAACCTGTCTGAATCATAAGAAAGCTGGGATATGCTGCTTCCCTTAGTGGTTCTTGAATATTCAAGGTAAATGGAATGATCATACATCGGATATCTTGATCCATCACCAAAATTGTAAAAATTCACCAATGCGCCATATTTAAAACCTACATCCCGGTCATACGCCACCACAGGAACACCTCCAAAAGTCCAGCCGGTTTTAATTGAATCGGCTTTTGATTTTTCCTTTTTCTCCCGTTTTCCTTCTCCCTCGGCATTTACAGGAGGTAAAAGCAGAAACAGGGAAAGAATAAACAGAAGGATTTTTTTCATCTGGATATTAAGGTTTAGTGATTTTATACAGCAATATAGGAATTATTTTTAATTTTATATCATTGGTTTC
>CAZEKO010000127.1:2164-5865 GCA_964512775.1 uncultured Bacteroides sp.
AGAACCTAGAACCATGTATATGAGCACCAGATCATTGTCGACTATTTACTTTGCCATCAGTATCATCTTCATAGCCCTTGAAACCATCGGCGCAACATGGCCAGCGATATTAGCAAAAGCACTGATTATACCGGTTTTATTTTTTCTTTACTTTAGATTAATTAAAGGACAAATAAACAACTTTCACCGGATGATCATGTCTGCACTTGTATTTTCATGGCTTGGTGATGTTACCCTTCAGTTACAGGGAAAAAATGATATATTTTTCATGATCGGTTTGTCCTGTTTCCTTTTAGCACAGGTAATGTACCTGATAGCATTTTTCTCAACAAAAGGAGAGAATGTATTGTTCTTTAAAAAGATATACCTTATACTGCCTGTCATACTATACGGATTGATAATACTATATATTTTATATGACGGGCTTGGGGATATGAAAATACCAGTAATAATATATACGGTAGTTATACTGACGATGCTCTCTTCAGCACTTAACCGGGAGAAAAAAGTGAACAGACAAAGTTATATCCTGGTACTGGTTGGTGCCATTCTCTTTGTACTTTCAGACTCAATGATTGCAATAAATAAATTTAGTTATCCATTTGATATGTCACGGATTGCCATTATGTTAACCTACGTTGTCGCACAATATCTGATTGCTATTGGATGTCTGAAACAATTCGGAATTGAACTGAAATAACAGATTTTTTAATTTCAATATCATGAAAACACTAAAAAGTATTCTCCTGGCTTTATTACTTCTGGTTATTCTTCTTCTTATTAGCGGATTTTTCCTGGTCAGGCATATTTCTAACCGGGCTGTTCCTGATTATAATGCAGGCGTAACATTACAGGGACTGAATAATCCAGTGGATGTATTCAGGGATGAATTTGGAGTACCTCATGTATATGCACAGACTGAAGAAGACTTGTACCGGGTGGTCGGCTATATGATGGCGCAGGACCGGCTGTGGCAGATGGATCTGATCAGAAGATTTTCAACAGGCCGTTTGTCTGAGATCTTTGGGCCCGTTGCAATTGAAACAGATAAGTTGTTTCGTGCACTCAGAATAACTGAGAAATCAGAAATGATTCTGGAAAAAACAGACCCTGAAATTATCCGGCATATTGAAGCATTTACCGATGGGATTAACCAGTATATAGCTGCAAATCAGAAAAAACTTCCTTTTGAATTTACAGTGCTGGGTTATAAACCTGATCGCTGGGAGATCATTCATACGTACAATTTGATAGGATATATGTGCTGGACCCTGACGCAGGGTTGGTCTTTCGAACCTTTTCTGTTAAAGATCCGGAAGACAGTTGGTGATGAAAAATTCAATGAGTTGTTCCCCGATTTGTCAATCCAGCAGTCGGTATATCCTGATTTTTCACTTGCCGGTATCCCAAAAAATGAACTAAATATTCAGGCAGCTGGTGAGATGATAAAGAATTTAGGTGTTCAGGTTTTTTCAGGAAGCAATAACTGGGCGGTAAGTGGCACTAAAACTGAAACCGGCTTTCCTATTGTCGCAAATGATATGCATCTCCAACTGGATGTTGCACCAGGAATCTGGTACCAGATCCATCAGGTGGTTCCCGGAAAATTGAATGTAACAGGTGTAATGCTTTCAGGAGCTCCCTTTGTTGTCTGTGGACACAATGACAGCATTGCATGGGGAATGACCAATGTTGCAGTTGATAATGTTGATTTCTATGCTGAGACAATCAATCCTGCTGATAGTAATCAGTACAGGTTTAACGGGGAATGGAAAGATTTGAAAGTTGTGAAAGAAAAGTTTATTGTCAAAGGTGGTGATACTGTTACATTATTTAATCGCTTTACTCACAGAGGCCCTGTCGTTTCAGGATTTCATGGAGTCAAGGATAAGGTGATTTCTGCTCACTGGATCGGAAACGACTACAGCAACGAACTTAGGACGATCTGGCTTCTGAATAGAGCCAGTAACTGGCAGGATTTTAAAAATGCCATTAGTACGTTTATCTCTATAAGTCAGAATATTGTATATGGAGATAAGGCTGGAAATATTGGCTTATACTGTGCCGCAGGTGTACCTGTAAGAGAAGGAAATCCGGCATTGATATTGCCGGGCGATACAAGCCTGTATGATTGGAAAGGTTATGTGCCATTCGAAATGCTGCCTCATTCCTTTAATCCCCCGGAAGGCTTTGTGGCATCAGCAAACAACAAGACTGCCGGACCGGATTATCCCTATTATATAAGTAGTTGGTTTGACCTTCCAAACCGATACAACCGGATTGTCGAAATGCTCAAGACAACTGATAAACATAATATTTCGACTTTCAGGCAAATGCAAACAGATCAGCATTCGAAATGGGCTGAAAAAGTCTTGTCTGCAGTCCTGCCTCTTGTTGGTGATCAGGATGAAATAATAAACAATAATCCCGTTTTTCAATCCTTAAAGTCATGGGATTTTGATTATTCGGCTGAATCAGCAGAAGCTGCACTATTTGAAGTATTTAATCTTGAAATGATAAAGGCGATATTTCTGGATGAGATTGGGGAGGATCTTTATAGTGAATTTTTGAAAGATGACAAGTTCGCACAGTATGGCATTGATAAGATCGTATCAGGTAAAACGAATACCTGGTGTGATAACGTTGCAACCCCAGCTACAACAGAAGATTTTGCTGATATCGTTGAGTTGAGTTTTATCCGGGCAATTGAAAGACTTGATTCTTTATTAGGTCATGATCCTCAGAACTGGAAATGGGGAAATCTTCATCAGATCAGTTTCATGCATCCCCTGGGAAGTGTTAAAATATTAAAGAAGGTATTCAACCTGGAAAGAGGTCCATATCCTGTTGGCGGAAGTTACCATACTGTTTGTCCATATACTTACCTATTCGTTGATCCCTTTACCCCTTCCAGTGGTGCCTCAGAGCGTCATATTTTCGATCTATCTGACTGGGATAAGTCCCTGACGGTCATACCGACCGGATCATCAGGTATACCTGCAAGTGATTTTTATTGCAATCAAAGTGAAATGTATTTAAATATGGGATACCACGCAGATCCGTTCAGCAGACAATCAGTAGAGAAATTAGCAAAGTATCACGCGGTCTTCAAAGGAGAATAGAATCATCGTTATTATAAAGGATCGATTGAACCAAGCTCTATGCTCCCTGCTAATATAGTAGTATCCACGCTTTTGGTTCGATAGTTTCCCGGATTCGTTTCATCTCGTTCAGTGCCTGATTCCTGGATGAGAAAGAACTGAAACTTACTGCAAAAAGGTTGTCATGAGTGCCGAAAAGTTCTGCATTAAATCCCTTGTCACGCAGTTCAGCAACATATTTTTCAGCATTTAACCTGGATTTGAAGCAACCAGCGACAACATAATACTTGTTTCCAGACATTTGAGAAATATCTGGAACAACAGGTGTTTCTGTCTCAGCAGTAACTTCTTCTTCATCCAAATCCTGAGATGGTGCCTGATTCGGTACTAATTCATCGGCACCCTCTTCAGGAATGGCTTCCTCATATGCCTGACGGTCGGGATTAAAAATATTCTTCACCTGGTCAGGGAAAACAAACCATGCTGCAACTGCCAGGATAATTACAACTCCAATAATTGAAACAGGAATAATCCATGATCTTTTGTTCTTTTCCTTTTGTGCTTTAGAAAAATCAGCAGATTTTAGTTCGTTTTCTTGCC
>CAZEKO010000128.1:0-3348 GCA_964512775.1 uncultured Bacteroides sp.
AAAATTGCAGACTTTAGTTAACAGGTATTCGATATCAGGTTTAAAGTTATCGTAAAATTTCAGATCAGCGGGGTGGTAGCTGCCGGTTTCATCTTTTGCCCTGAAATAAAATCCGCAGACAAGAGCATACAGGATTCTGTCATATGGGAGGTCTGACCGGATGGCTTCCTTTATTGGTGCCACCAGCCGGTCATCCGGTCCGAGTTTCCTGATCAGATCACAACCCACGCGAAAAACAGTATCTTTAAGCGCTTTGCTACGGAACCTGGAAAGAAGGTCATCGATATGATCCACAAATTCTTCCATTGTGAACTCACCGGGGTGTATTCTCATAAGAACTGATGCAGATTCCAGCATTGCATGCCGGGTCATCAGAAATATTTCGGGATCATCCAGTATTTCGTACAAATAGGTCTTACCAGGGTGCACAAGGAATCCTGTATAAGCCGCTGCCGCATGTCCAAGATTATGAATAAAGGATTTCCTGTCAACCCATGCTTTCATATTTTCTTTTGGTGCAAGCCAGCGAATATTGGGAACAGGATTCCGGAATCCCTTTTTATCCAGGATCAGTGTGTTATACGGTTCAGCGAAGATCTGGAGGGGATCCTGTTCAAGATCTTCTTTAGTCATAAACGGAACCATTTTTCCGATGCTGGTTTCGATAAGACCGACTAGTTTATTTAGGGGGAATTCATTTCCCAGCAAATGAGTCAGTTCAGTTTTAAAATAGCCAGCTGCATCCCGCATATTTTCTGCCAGGATAATATCGAGTGGTTGCGGCCGATCCGAACGTGATCGGATTTGAAGACTTTTTGCAATAATAGGGATGACTGAGGGGAATGCGGCCTGCCCGACGGAGATAGCTGTTACGCTGGTGGATGAAATTTCGTCCAGTATTCTTGCTGTATCGTCAAAATGAATACCACGGATATTTTGAATCTGTATAGTATCGTCCTTTTCTCCCTTAATAATTATTTTATAGCTTTTATGGGTATTAAGGAGATTAATAAGGTTATGATCGATATCCACAAAAACCACTTCAAATCCGCCTCTGCTGAAGATCTGGCCAATAAAGGAACGGCCGATTCTGCCGGCACCGAAGATCACTATTTTTTTCACTTTGGGTAGATTAGATCAGATCCGCGATCTGTTTCCGGTACAATTCATAATAAGGTTTAACCAGATTGAATTTCTCTCCACGGTTCCATTCGATATAAGTCCCTCCGATATAGAAGCAGGCAAAGCCCCCGGATGTGATGCCCCATGCACAAGCCTCATTGAGATCGAGCTTTCCTGGTTTAGTATTTTCCAGCTGCCAAGCAACTGATGCGACAACTCCGCCTGCAAGATTGTCACCACAACCGGTTGTATCGCCTGCCAGGCCGGTGTTATGTTTTAGTTCAATCCGCACATTTTCTGATGTAGGGAGCTGGCCAATAGATAGCTTATTAAACAAACGACCGTCAGAGAATCGCCAGACAGGTGACGCACCATTTGTAATCACAAAGGAGGATACTCCACGATCTATAAAGAAGGCAGTCGCATTTTTAATATCACTGGTTCCACTAATTTTCAGGGCTTCTTCCAGATCCATTATCAGAATATCTATGTTCCTGAATGACTCATCATTTTTTACAAACTGCCATCTTGAGCCAGGATTGGATTTCTCACTTCTGAAATCATATACTGTATTGACAACTGTAATGCTATTCTGATCCTTTGCTTTTTTAAGCAATCCGTCTATGCCATTATGTAAATTTGGGACCAGTGCTGTGCCACCGAATACAGTAATATCAGACTTAAAGAAACGTTCATTAAGCTGATCCGGATAAATTTCCCATGATGAGCCAATATTGTGAATAAAGGTCCTTTCCCCCTGACCATCCTGAAATGCCCGGTCTGAAAGTACATTTGTTGTTGAGGAAGGAAGATTAACAATTTTTAGATTATTAATCCGCACCGGTGTTTTCTTAATGATTGCTATAATTTTTTCACCTGCAGGATCATTCCCGACAGTTCCATAAAAGCGAACCCTGGCTTTATTTCGCAGCAGCTGGGCCGTGTGAATAAGAGCGACAATTGAGGGTCCGCCAAGGTTTAAATCATCAGGCTGGCGATCTCCAATGATCTCTTTGATAAGATTTTCAAATTTTTTGCCGGAAAATTTTTCAAGGTCATCAGTAAAGACCAGGCGGCCTGGACTTAATCCTCCGTCACCTTCTTTTTTTGAGAGATATCTGGAAAATTCAGGACTTTTAAAATCAATTCCTGTATAGAGATAGTCAAGCAGGCAGCATCCTGTCCCGGCTATAGATATTTTTCGCATAAGATTTGTTAGATGAAGTTGGAATAATCTGATATGAGAAGATGCAACGGTTTTTCATCTTCATCTATTGTAGGGAATCTGCCTATGTTGTCAATAAAACAGTTATCTGATTTATCATCATTGACAGAACTGACTTCTCCAACCAGTATATTTCCAGTGCCTGTTTCTCCATAAAAACGATGAACAAGGTAAGGTGTGAGGGTGATGCTTTCACCTGGAGTCAGGATTAGTTTATAACCCGGTTTAAAATTCCTGGCAACTCCATCGACGCTTGCGGTAAAAGGCCTGTCTGAGATCTGATTGTTTTTGTCAGCCAAATAAAGTTCAATAACGAGGTTTCCTCCTCCTCTGTTTATAATATCTTCTGTTTTGGACCAGTGAAAATGCATAGGCACTATCTGATTTTCCCTCACGATCATAATCTTTTCACAATATTTCTTTTGATCTTTTTTTATACTTCCGTTCCTGATCGTAAAAAGGAGAAGGCCGGAATTATTAAAATCGCCGGATCCAAAATCTGTAATATCCCAGCCAAGCTGGTGATCGACTATTTCACTGCATGTTTGATATTTACCTTTCCATTCTTCCGGTAACCAATATGCCCACGGAGGCAGGTGGAATTGCTGTTCCTTGAAAAATCCTTCGGCATCCCGGATGATATAATTGATCTCGCTGCGCTTCATTGGAATTTAATTTTGAACTATGCTTTAAAGATAATAATATCTGGCATTAAGAAACAAACTTTTAATGAATGAAATAGCATAAAACAAACGAAAACCATAAAGAGGCCAAGAGCATGGGGCATGGAGCATGGGGCAAAGATCATATAGTGCAGCCTCCTTGTTAAATTCCCAGGCGGTTGCGCCTGAGCTGTTCCAGGTATGTGAAATTATTTTTCACCTGATGCCCTTTTAAAGGAATGATTTTTTCATGAATTGCATCAATGATCCAGTTTTCCTGGGGAAAAAAGTATTGTTCCATCTCATGTGCAGGGATAATCCAGTTTCTTGATCCCACCA
>CAZEKO010000128.1:3448-5840 GCA_964512775.1 uncultured Bacteroides sp.
AAAAAGTATTGTTCCATCTCATGTGCAGGGATAATCCAGTTTCTTGATCCCACCACGACAGGAGGTGCATCGAGATCATCAAAGGCAAGTTCAGTTATAGTTTGTGCCATATCTTTAAGAAATGATCCCCTGGATGATGCATCACTTGCAAGAACTATTTTTCCGGTTTTTTTCAGGGATGCAAGGACTGGTTCATAGTTAAATGGCACAAGGCTGCGCGCATCGATTATTTCAGATGAGATTCCATATTTTTCCTTTAGTATATCTGCAGCTTTCATTGCGGTATAAAGAGTAGCACCAATTGTAAGTATAGTAATATCCTTTCCTTCCCGCTTAATATCAGGTTCTCCAATAGGGATCTCATAATATCCTTCAGGAACCCCGCCTTTGTGAAACCATTCACCAATATCATAAATCCGCTGGCTTTCAAAATAGATGACAGGATCTGTACCCTGAAGGGCGGAGTTCATAAGTCCCTTGGCATCATAGGGTGTAGCGGGAAATACAACTTTCAGTCCCGGAATATGGGCAACCAGGGAGGACCAGTCCTGGGAATGTTGCGCCCCATATTTTGAGCCTACAGATACTCTTATAGTCACAGGCATTTTAAGGATATCCCCGCTCATTGCCTGCCATTTGGGCAACTGGTTGAAAACCTCATCACCACACCGGCCAAGAAAATCACAATACATTATTTCTGCAATCACTCGTCCGCCTGACATACCATATCCGATAGCCGTTCCAACAATTGCTCCTTCAGAAATAGGTGAATTAAAAAGCCGGTGGTACGGGAGGGCTTCTGTAAGACCCCGGTAAACTGCAAAGGCACCACCCCAGTCACGGTTTTCTTCACCATACGCGACCAGGGAAGGATCTTTATAAAACCTGTCAAGTACAGCTTCGAAAATTCCATCACGAAGCTGAAAAGCTTTTGTTTTTGAAACCGGTTTTCCGTTGGCATCCAATCCGAATCGTTCTTTTTTCCTTAATTGCTGGATCCTTGGATTATTTTCATATGATAATAAAGTTTCCGGAGTTCCTTCCAGCACTTTATCTATTGATCCGTTTGAAAACATAAATTTCCCTATAGCTTCAGGATCGGTATCCAGATTAATCCTTGGTGAGATAGAATCATCTATAGTTAGTTTGAGAATTTTAGTAATTGTATCACGGGCCCATTGCCGGATTACTTCCAGATTGTCTTTCCCGGTTATTCCAGCTTTAACCAGGGATTCCCCGTAGGTGATTATCGAGTCCTGAGCTTCCCATGCTTCAAGTTCTTCTTTTGAACGATATGATGAAGCATCAGATGGAGAATGTCCGCTGAACCTGTAAGTCAGAGTATCAAGTAATACCGGTCCCTGTTTATCTTCAAGTATTTTTTTCTTCCTTTTAAATGCATCTATTACGGCCAGAGGGTTATATCCATCAACCCTTTCAGCGTGCATCATTTCAGGATTAATGCCTGCACCAACCCTGGCAAGAATGCCATACCCCATAGTTTCACCACTGGTTTGTCCGCCCATCCCGTATTGGTTATTCATAAAATTGAAAATTATGGGCAATCCTCCCCGGTAAGGTTCTTCCCAGAGAGTTTTAAACTGATCCATCGTGGCAAAGCAAATCCCTTCCCACACAGGCCCACATCCCAACGATGCATCTCCAATGTTGGCGACTACAATCCCTGGCTTATTGTTGATTTTCTTAAACAACGCAGCTCCGACTGCAATATCACCGGATCCCCCAACTATGGCATTATTGGGAAATACTCCAAAAGGCGGAAAAAAGGCATGCATGGAACCGCCAAGTCCTTTATTAAAACCATTTTCGCGGGCGAAAATTTCTGACAGGGTTCCGTAAATCAGAAAATCCACAGCCAGGTCCTTTAGCGGACCTTTCTGATGTTGTTCTACAACTTTCAGAGTAGCACCACCAAAGTACGTTTTCATTATTTCAATAAGGTCTTTTTCCGGCAGCTTATTTATTGCAGATAATCCTTTTGCCAGAATTTCCCCATGGCTTCGGTGAGACCCGAAAATATGATCATCAATGTTAAGATGATACGCCATTCCAACCGCTGCGGCTTCCTGTCCTGCAGAAAGATGTGCAGGCCCGGGATGGTTATATGCTATTCCATTATATTCCCCGGCTATTTTGATCTGGTTCAGCATTGATTCAAATTCACGGATAATGGCCATATCCCGGAAAATCCTGAGGAAATCATCATTGGAAAAGTTCTGCTTTTCTTCTTCGATGGTTTTGTTATACTGGTTAACGGGAATGGTCCCGAAGGTGATTTCGCCTTTCATCCTGACCACGTTGGGGTTGATTAATAAAGATTTTGGCATAACTTAAATTGTTTCTATTGTTTATATTGTTCCTGTTGTTCCTA
>CAZEKO010000129.1:0-1990 GCA_964512775.1 uncultured Bacteroides sp.
TCTCAGAAAAATATGATATAAAGGCTTATGATGGCAAGTGCGAGCAAAATGCTCCATATCTTGACTGTTTTGCTAATTTTTAATTGTATATCATTTCTTACAGGAATGGTAACAGCTTTTTGCAGGGGTCGTATTCTGGTTATAATGATGATAAAAAGAGAAATAATTATGAAAGTGATTTCCATATGATGCAGATACGAAACATTTGGCATAAGTAAAAGACAGAGTCCATATAAAGGAATATTCAATAACATACCCCATATCGCAGCAACTGCAGGCACTTTTTTCCATATAATACCAAAGAAGAAAACAGCAACCACTCCGGGAATTACAAAGCCCCAGTAGACCTGGAGGAAGAAATAAAGACCACCTTCAAATTTTCTTACTATGGGTGACCACAGGCAACCCATTAATACCATGATGATGGTAACGATCCGGCCTACCAGAACAAGATGTTTTGGAGATGCATCTTTTTTAAGGTATGGTTTATAAATATCCATTGTGAAAATTGTCGTTGCAGAGTTAAGTAATGAATCCAGAGTACTCATCACAGCTCCGCAAAGAGCTGCCAACATCACTCCCATTAGTCCGGCGGGTAATATTCTTTGAATGAGATATGGATAAGCTTGATCAGGATTTGCAATCTGATCTCCATAAAGTTCGAAGGCTATGATCCCGGGAAAGACAACAATAAATGGAATCAGTATTTTTAACGTGGCTCCGAACAGAATACCTTTTTGTCCTTCCTGCAAATTTTTTGCTCCAAGTGCTCGCTGGGAAATAAACTGGTTCAATCCCCAGTAAAATAAGTTCTGTACCCATAATCCCCCGAAAAAAACAGAAATCCATGGCATTCTTGGATGATTCCAGGGTAAAACTGTATGTAATTTCCCACTTGACAACTCAACAAATCTATCAAATCCACCAATTTTCTGGAAAGAAAGAAACATAACCAAAAGACCTACACCCAGTAAGGCACTTCCCTGGATTAAATCTGACCAGACAACAGCTTTTAATCCTCCGTATGCCGTATAACCTCCGGCTATGATCCCAATTAACCAGATCCCGTAAATAATATTTATTCCAAATATTGATTGTATAACCAGAGCACCTGAATATAAAACAGTTGTCATTGTTACCAGAACATAAAAAACCAGCATAAAACAAGCCATAACAAGTTTGGCTTTTTTATTATACCGGTATTCAAGAAACTCAGGCAAGGTATATATGCCTGCTCTCAGAAATTTTGGCAGCAGAACCAATCCAACAATGATAAGTGCAAGGGCAGCCATCCATTCGAAACTTGCTACTGCCAGGCCAAGTGAAAATCCTTGTCCCGACATTCCCACAAAATGCTCAGTGGAAATGTTAGAGGCGATCAATGACATGCCGATTAACCACCAGGTTAATCTTCTTCCGGCAAGAAAATAATCTTCTGTATTATCCTCCTTTCGTGAAGCATACAAAGAAACCCCTATTACAAAGGCAATAAAAGCGATAAATGAAACGACGTTAATTAAGGTAAAACCCATAAATATAAATCGCTTTAGTCTGAATTATCTATAGCGGGATTGTATTTGTCTTCAAAGTATAAATCTTAAACAAGTCTGACAACCTGCAATAGATTAGATTTAGGAGTGTTTTACAATATTTCATTTAATTTTACCGGACGGTTTTCAATTGCGGATCTCTTGGCTGCCAATCCTATAGCTACTGACATCAGACCGTCCTTGCCTGCAACAGGTACATCTACATCATTCATCACTGAATTTGTAAATGCCTGCATTTCAATTGCATAAGATTCAGTGTACCTGTCCATAAAGAAATGAAGTGGCAGAGGACCGTGAAGACCATCGGTATTGTAGTAAATATGATTGTCAGGAGTGTTGTTGCCAATCATAACCATACCCTCGGATCCAAATACTTCAATACGCTGGTCATACCCGTAAACCGCTTTCCGGCTGTTATCGATCGTACCAATTGCTCCATT
>CAZEKO010000129.1:2090-4494 GCA_964512775.1 uncultured Bacteroides sp.
TTCCTATTTTACCGTCCCTGACAATTTGTTGAACTTTCGCAAAGTTGGGATCAAAACGCCGGTTAAATCCAACCATTAATTTTACACCTGCTTTTGCAACAGTATCCAAAACCGTCCGGATTTTTTCCAACGACAGATCAAGAGGTTTTTCGCAAAAGATATGTTTCCCTGCCTGAGCTGATTCAATTATATATTGAGCATGGGTATTAGTTGGAGAACAAATGATCACTGCAGCAACTTCCCGGTTGCTTAAGATTTCTTTATAACTGGCCATAAAGGATTTAATGGCAAACTTCTCAGCAATTTTTTTTGCCTCCTCAACAAAAGTATCTGCCACAGCAACTATTTCTACTGCAGGAATACGAACAGAAATATTTTCAATATGGACTTTACCAATGCGTCCGGCGCCTATTACACCAACTTTTATTCTTTTCATAGCTTAAATTTATTCTGGTTTTTAACCTATTATTATGGAGAGAAATATATTTGCCAGAGAGTACAGGGAAACAGTTAAAAAGAAATAACATTGTTTCGGCTTTCTAATCTCCTTATATATTCTATTGTTTTTATGGCCGCTGTGTCCGGATCAGGTAAAGGTAATATCTCAGCAGTTATGAATCCCTTATACCCAAGTTGATTTAAAGTATTCACAATTTCTGTAAAGTTAATATGACCTGCTCCGGGATACCAGCGATTGGAATCGGCTATATGAAAATGAAACAGGTTTGCTTTCGCCATGATAATACTTTCTGAGATAGATGGCTCTTCAATATTCATATGAAAAGTATCGAGTAATATTCCAACATTTTTCATATTTACTTTCTCCAGGATATCCAACCCGGATTCAAGGTTATTAATGAGATCTGTTTCATACCTGTTAATAGGTTCAATGACCAGTTTTACATCTTTGTTTTCCGACGCACATTCTCTGAAAGCTTCGACCAGCCATTGTTCAGCCTGTTCTGCAGGGATCTCTTTTTTTCTTTTCCCACGCACAAGACCAATGATGACGAGGGCATTTAAAGTTTTTGCCAGACGAACCAGTGATTTAATACGTTCGATAGCTTTTCTCCGGATATCCCGGTCAGGATCCGTAAATGATAATCCCTCTTCCAGGAATACCTGTCCGGTTTGAATGGCAATAACGGGCAGATTGTTTTTTTCAAGCAGGGATTTTAACCACTTAACATCAAGAAGTTCGGGATTACGTATGGCTAATTCAACACCATCATAACCTAATTTCTTTATTTTGGTGATATTTTCTTCTAACCCTTCTTTAAAAGGTATAGCAGAAAATGAAGAGGGTTGGGTTGAAAGTACAATACCTAATTTCATAATTTTACAGTCCCATTTTAGGGATTGCATAAATTGGCCGCCACCCTTCAGTAAACGGTTCTTTCAGGTAAGGTTCCATTTCTTTTTCAGTTCTCATGGTTGTCTGTTCAATTGGAGGGACCTTCCCGGCCGGAAATCTTTCGAATATCTCATCATGGACCAATGTCAGGTAAGACAGAATGGCTGCAATTGTTCTCCGTGCTTTTTCTGCTTTACCAAGGGTCGGAAAACCAACCACACCTTCGGGGATAGAACCCATTTCAATCGGGAAATGTCCCTGTCCTTCGGACCATTTACTGGGTCTTGCAAAAGGATCAACGGCTTTGTCGAAATGGCCTTCGGGCAGATAGCCTTCTACTTTGGTCTCTTCTGCATAATCCATTTTAACATATTCCGGGCAAAGAAGCAGCATGACAGAAGTTTCCGCTTCATCAGCATGAACAAAATTCGTATCCCAATCTCCACCACGCTCTTTCGTTCTGAAAAATTCACGCACTGCCCTGTGCCAGTCTATCACACGGAAAATTCCCGGGAGATTCCAGGTTTTTTGTAACTCCTGGATGGCTGCCTCCAATAACCACTGGTGTCCATGATTGTTTATGAGTATAATCTTGCGGAATCCGTCATTCCAGAAACCTACCATGACATCAATAAGGATACGTTTTACAACTTCATCTTCCAGATGAATTGTTCCGGGCATGCCGATATGGTGATGAGGGTGACCACCGAAATTTAACGGTGTCCAGGAAAGATTAACCGGAGCGCCCTTTTTTGCGGTAAATCTCCTGACTCCTTCAAGGATCTGAGTTACCATAAAAGTATCCAATCCTGTCACGGTATGAACCCCATGAAGCTCTGTACACCCCACAGGTATAAAAAGAATATCGTTTTTCTTTCTGTTTTCCACAACAGCTTTTCGAATGGTATTCTGGATATAAGTTCCAGGCTTACCCAATTCCGACGGTCCCGGGATTCCATATTCAGTTAATATCCGGGAGATTTCCTCTTCTGAGGCTTCCCATATTTTCTTCTTAAGCCGACCTACTGAGGTATCTTCAAAAAAAAGATC
>CAZEKO010000129.1:4594-5835 GCA_964512775.1 uncultured Bacteroides sp.
ATTTTCACTTCGTTTCGATCTTTTTGAAGCATAATGCAGTTTTCTTCTGCTTCCTTCAGTGATATTTTTTTTGTGACTATTGGAGAAACATCCATTCCTGCCGACATCGAACTTATGACATTCGGGAAAGTCCCATCGCCAGAATGTCCTTGTGACCCCACAACACTTGCACGACGTACCTGTAAAACTTCTCCGTTCAGGGGGATCCTGTCGTCAGCGCGTGCCACAAGTACGACTTTTGAATTAACCGTTCTCCCTTCCCATATTATCTTTTCAACATCTGTCCATACCACACTTGGCAGGCCCGTAGCTTCAAGAATAAGGTCTGCTCCTGCGCCTTTTGTTATTTTCAATACGGTATCTGCTACATTTACTGCTTTCGGATCAATTGCATGGGTTGCACCCATGGAGAGTGCCATTTCCCTTCGCTGGGCAGATGGTTCGGAGAGAATAACAGATGCAGCCCCGGCCTTGTTTAAGATTGCACACGCAGCAGCTCCAATAGGTCCTCCCCCGAGTATAACGACATTCTGTCCCGGGCGAATTCCACCACCACGTACAATAACCGCAGTATAAGCAACAGATGTCGGTTCTACCAGGCTACCGAGGAGCCACATTTTCTCCTCCCCGTATTTTTCACGCAAAGGCTCAATACTCCAGCAATAGCGGGCATTCATTCTGATATATTTGGCGTAAGCTCCGTCAATTGAAAAACCGATTTCCTGCAGGTTTTCGCAATGATTGGGAAAACCATCAGCACATGGCCTGCAATATGCACACCAAATCATTTCTTCAGCACATACAGCTTCACCAATTTCATATTTTTTACCGGTTCGTTTGTTTATCGCCTTTTCTCCTGCTTCAACTACCCTGCCTGAAAACTCATGTCCTAATGTACATGGAAAGGCGGTCAACCCGGGATAGAATATATAACCATCTTCGTCGGACTGTCTCATATGCACATCACTGCCACAGATGCCACAGGCCTTTACTTCGATAAGGACTTCATCCGGACCGGGAACAGGAATTTCTTTTTCAATCAATTCCATATGTGGATTCCTCCAGACTTTGCTCCCCAGGTAAGTTAGTTTACCTTCGATATCTCTTGAGCCTAATCTGAAATCAGGCCTGGGATCCCAATCTGCCACAAGGCAATATGCTTTCATTTTTTCGGTTCTGTTAACTTCTGTTTTCATAATGCATTTTAATTTTTGTTATGGTATAGAATTCAATATAAAAAT
>CAZEKO010000130.1:0-5763 GCA_964512775.1 uncultured Bacteroides sp.
CGACACGTAATCAACCACACTAGATGAAGGCATTGTCTTACCGGAGTTACCTCTGGCAAGGATTGTTGTCTCAGGTTTTTGAGATACAAGTTTAGCATATTCGATAAGAGTCATTATCGGACCATAACCGCAAACTGAAATCCGGTTTCGAATTATGGTATCATAGAGATGCTGGGAATCCAGTTTTTCCAGTTCTTTAAGCACGAGGGAATCTTTTTCCTTTCCTTTATCAGGATCTACATAATGAGAAAAATCAGAAGAAGCGATAATAAAAATCTTTTTCTGAAGGATCTGGTTGGCCTTAAAGATCTTTTCTGCAATTTCCGTAGAAATCACCGGATTTTGCCTGAGGATGCAGATAGGGACAATCTTAAATGGATACGATATCCATTTTTGCAGGAATGGCAGCATAACTTCCGCAGAATGCTCCCTCAGCTGAGCAGTGTTGGAAATAGGAAGATCAAGATGATCCACAAAATCCCTATCGATTTCGACAGATCCTAACGGAGTATTCCATTGTTCATTGGAATCGACTTCGATTTCCATTCCATAACCTGTATGATTTGGATTGATTATAAAAAAGGTATCGTACTTCACAGGTGATTTTCCCAGAATCTCAAAAACATGGACAGCTTCGTAAGCAGAGAATATATATCCTGCATGAGGCACTACGGCACCAATCATATCTTTGGTGGAAAGACCTGTTTGGATATTTTGTTTTTCATGTGAAAGGATCCTGTCAAGCAGGTTATCAATCTCTTTTTTGGTTCCCGGGTAAAACGACCCGGCAACAACAGCTGTACGGGTTTTCATTGGTTTTTCTTTAGAACTAAGGTTAAGTTACAATATCATATTTGGTACTATTTGTCCGCATTTCTTACATTTCCCATCACCTGCAATGCCGGTTAAAGAAGTAAAATATCCGGAACGGCTTATAAGTAAATGCTGGCATGAAGGGCAGTATGTGTTTTGTCCCTCTGATCCTGCCACATTTCCAAGATAAACATAATGTAATTTCTCTTTTGCGATATTATATAAACGCTCAAGAGTAGATATTGGAGTGCCGGCAATAGTCATTTTATAATGAGGGAAATATCGTGAAAGATGGAGGATAGTATTTTCCCCCAGCTCTTTATAGATCCATTCAATCATTTTACCAAAAGTTAGCGGATCATCATTGAGGGATGGGATAACCAGGTTGGTAATTTCCAAATGATTTCCTGATTCATTAAGAAGTTTGAGGGTGTCCAGGACAGGTTTTAAGGCAGATTTTGTCTGTTTTTTATAAAATTCTTCTGTAAATGCTTTCAGGTCAATATTAAAAGCATCCAGTACAGGAATAAGCTTTTTGAGAGGCTCTTGATTGATAAATCCATTGGAAACCATTACGTTGTACATTTTCCTTCTTTTTATCTCAGTTGCTATTTCCAGCATATATTCATAATGAATAGAAGGTTCATTATATGTATATGAGATTCCTGCGTTATCTTTTCTGTTAACAGCCAAATCAACAATATCTCCAACTGAAAAGTGTTTGAACCAGGAGAAATCATCAACAGTTATTTGTGAAATGTCGCAATTCTGACAAAAGTTGCATGACAGGTTACACCCAACACTTCCGATTGAAAGAATTATCTTCCCGGGTAAAAAGTGGTACAATGGCTTTTTCTCAATAGGATCAAAATGAATAGCTGATACTTTTTCATAAGTCTCACTATAAAGGTCACCTCCGGTATTTCTTCTTACCCCGCAAATTCCAAGCTTACCCTCTGAGATGATACAATTATGCGGGCAGAGGAGACACTTAACTTTCCCACTGTCGAGCTTATTGTAAAATAATGCGGTTTTCATGACATCATAATGAGAGCTTATACTATAGTTAATAAATGTACAAAAAAATTGGAAAGGGATATAATCGTCTTGTCAGGATGGAAATTATGGACTGGCTGTAATATAATGTTCCAGCAGAATTTTTGTAATTTCTATAATTCCAATTCTGGTATTTTTCAAAGCCTTTTCAAGTGAGCCGAAATGGTTCACAAGAGAGCGGGATTCAATTATTCCATGCTTTTTCAATTCCTGGGCCTTAAGTTCCATCTCACCACAGACAGCCAGTATGGGGATATTATATTTTCCTGCAAGTCTGGCAACACCATCAATAACCTTACCCTGGAATGTCTGTTTATCGATTTTCCCTTCACCGGTGAGAATCAGGTCAGCGGTTTTAAGTTCTTCTTCAAATCCAGTTATGTCCATTACCAGTTCAATACCTGATCTGAGATGGGCATTGAGAAATACAACTGCACCGGCACCCAGGCCACCTGCTGCTCCCGCTCCGGGCAAGCGACTTATGTCCTTTCCATATTTTTTCCTGACTATTTTGGCAAAATTTCTCAATCCTTTATCCAGCTTTCTGATTGTATCGGGTTCTGCACCCTTCTGTGGTCCATAAATATAAGCTGCTCCTCTTCTGCCATAAAGAGGATTATCCACATCGCATGCAATATGCACATCAATTTCAGAAGGATTGAATAAAAGGTTTGAGTCTTTTATGGAATAAATGACTTCAAGGTTCTCTCCAACAGGTTTAAGTTCAATTCCAGCAGGGTCAAGAAATATATATCCTATAGCGGAAGCCATACCTATGCCTGCATCATTGGTTGCACTACCACCTATTCCAAGAATAATCCTTTCAGCACCCCTGCTGATGGCATCTCTTATCATTTCTCCGGTTCCAAGTGTGGTGGTATACAGGGGATTTTGTTTTTCTTTGGGAACAAGCCTTAATCCTGAGGCGGCAGACATTTCAATAAACGCAGTTTTAATTCTTTCGGCATAACCATATCCGGCTTCAATGATTTTAAAAAGGGGATCATGGACATTTATGGGTATGAATTCGCCTTTAAAATGATTTGTAAGGATAGATGCAGTTCCATCACCTCCATCTGCGAGAGGAAATTGAATTACTTCAATTTCAGGATTGAAAGACCGGATTCCTTCTGTAATTGCCATGACCACTTCTTCTGCAGTAAGAGAACCTTTAAATTTATCCGGGGCAATGATGATTTTCATGGAAGAAATGACTAGAATTTGAAATTTAAAATGACTAAAATTTTAAATGAATGACTAAAGTTTGAAATTTAAAATGAACTAAAATTATAATTCAAAATTTTAGCTCATTTAAAATTTTAGTCATTTCTTAAAACCAATACCCTATATTAAGATACGCCATTGGTTCCCTGTGCAGGTTTGATCCCATAAAAGTTATTTCAATCGGGCCGATAAGGCTATTGTTGCCAACTGACAATCCAAATCCCAGTATTCCGTTCTCTTTTACGAGCAAATTTCTGAAATCCCATGATGTTAATCCTGCATTTACCCTGAAAACGATATAATTATTTCTCCAGAAGTTATACTGGAAATTCAAACCTGCAGCAACAATGTTTCTGTTTGTTACCTGCATGAAATTAAGGCCGGTGAATGGGATCTGCCCCAGTCTGTAAAACTGATTTAAACCTCCAAGATGAAATTGATAGGCCGTAGTTGCAGAATCGACAGAAGTGAATCCACCAAATAAAGAAGGAATTATAGTAATTTTCTTACTGAGCTTTACAGCCTGTTCATAGCGATACATTAAAAAATGTGCTGGCGAAATTGATGGATTATAAATCAGTTTATACATCGCGTTAAATCTGGAACCGATTTCAGGAAAGAACAGATCATCATATGTATCAAGATGGATAAAGCCATAGGCATTATAATATTGATCAGACTGGGTTTCATCAATAACATCGCTGATAACAGGTTTGATTACCTGATTTTCGAATTCAACACCAAGACCAAGTGAATATGAATTGCTGAAAATTGACTGTGTATAAAGTCGTGCAGAATAATCCGTAAAATCAAGTGTGGAAACTTTCCGGGATCCTTCATACCTGAATATGTCATAATTATTTATTTCGAGGTCAAGTCCAAATCCGGGTTTCCATCCATTATTCTTAAAATATGATGCAAGGAGTCTTGGATTTTCACCAAGTCCGAAATTCACAGATAATCTTGAACCATCCAGTAGTAAATTACGAAATGTAGCGTTGAAGATGATTGATGCTTTAAAATCGGAATTGTAATTAAGTCCTACCCTGATAAGTGCGCCTTCTCTTTCTCTCACCTGGATTTTTAAACGGATTTCATTTCCTGGTGAATTTTCATCCGCTTCCTGAATCTCATAAGTGATCTTCTCAAAATAAAGACTTGAATATGCGTTGTTTATGGCCTTGTAAATATCATCGTGAGTAACTTTTGAAGGAACCTCAAGCTGAAGTTTTCCATTAATAAGTTTCTCTGAAACCCTGTTCAAACCTGAAATCTTTATTTCTTTAAGTAAAAATGAATCGGGAGGCTGATAAGAAGGGATTACAGGTATAAAATCGTATATATTATTTAATGAATCGGCAAGTGCTTTTAATTCGGGATATACGGTCCTGGCTGCCTTTTCTCCTCGTGCAATGAGACTGTCTGCCTCATTGAAACTTGAAAGTCCATATCCTGAAATATCCGGTGAGATCAGAATGTTACACAAGGCCCGATTAGCTTTATCCTTTTTTACAGATGTCCAGATAATGGTTTGTTCAAGAATTTTAAACAGGTCATTTTTTCGATTCTTACTGTTACCCTTTAGTGTTACATCAATACCAATAAGAATATCTGCACCCATATTCTTCACATGATCGGCAGGAAAGTTATTCAAAACACCTCCGTCAACCAGCAATAAGCTATCTTTCTGCACAGGTTCAAAAATGGAAGGAATCGCCATGGTTGATCTCATAGCTTCCGGTAAGTACCCCGATCGCATGACAATTTCACTTCCTGTAATAAGATCCATGGTAACACACAGATAGGGGATCTGGAATTGATTGAAATCCCTTATATTATAGACATGGGCACATAACTTATTTATATTGTTTTCGATATTCTGGCCTGCAATAATACCCGTAGGAAGAGAAACCTTTGATTCACGGATTGGAAAAGACACGAAAAACAGATCTTCATCGGTCTTTTCTTCTATTGAAATATCTCTGCGGTTGATATTGTCCGATATGAGATTAGTCCAATCCTGAGTAGTTGCGATCTTTTCAAGTTCAGAAGCATTATATCCAATCGCATAGAGCCCAGCCATAATTCCTCCCATACTTGTCCCCCCGATATAATCCACAGGAAGGCCTGCTTCTTCAATTACTTTCAGAGCACCGATATGTGCGATCCCCTTGGCAGCTCCACCGCTGAGTACAATTCCTATTTTAGGCCGGGAATTTTCCTGTGATTGAGAAACGACAAACTGAGGTAGTAAAAAAAACAAACATAGCGACAGAGTGCAATATGAAAAAAAGTTTTGCATTTTTCAGATTCTGATCCCGACAATAAGAATATCATCAACCTGGTCATATTGTCTTCCATTAATGTCGGGTCCAGTTGCCCAATCCTGAATGTTTTTCTCCAGTAGTTCTTTTTGTTCGGCCATTGATTTTTCTTTAACCCTTATAAGCAGTTCTTTTAAGGCTTTATATTTAAATTTTTTCCCCATCGGGCCTCCAAACTGATCGGCATATCCATCAGAAAACATATAGAAACAATCACCTTGTTTAAGAGGAATTTTATGACTTGTAAAATCTGACATTTGTTCATAATAGGCAACCGGCATTCTGTCAGCTTTAGTTTCTAACAATTCATTACCACGTATAAGGTAAAGCGGATTCTGAGCTCCTG
>CAZEKO010000131.1:0-5743 GCA_964512775.1 uncultured Bacteroides sp.
AGCTTCTGCATCAAATAACTGTATCCCTCCAATACCGAGGAGAGGGAATATGGCAATGGACATTACGATTATACCCATACCTCCAAGCCATTGGATGATGCTCCTCCAGAAAAGTAATGAATGGGGTAATGATTCTATATCATCAAGGATTGATGCTCCGGTAGTCGTAAATCCCGAAACCGTTTCAAAAAAAGCATTGGTATAGGAAGGTATGACACCAGTAAAAACAAATGGAAATGTCCCCATCAGGCAAAATAAAATCCAGCCTATAGTAACGATCAAAAATCCATCCCGGGCTTGAAGGTTTTTATCTGCATTTCTTGTAAAAAGGAATGACAATCCTCCAATTAAAATACTTACAAAACCACTTAATCCTAACTGGAGGGATATTCCCTCTTTATATATCAGTGATACCGGGATGCAGAGTAATATGAAGAATCCCTCTATCAGTAGCAGCAATCCCAGAATCCTGAAAATGAGTTTGAAATTGAACATGAAGAAAATCAGTTAAAGAATTTGCTCATTTTTGCTACAGCAGAAGGAAGTGCAAAAACAACAACCTTGTCATTGGATTTAATCTCAGTATTTCCATTAGCAATAAAGCTAGATTTCCCGCGTATAACACCACCAATAATGGCATCCTTTGGAAAATTCATATCCTTCAGTGGATTTTCTGTTATTTTAGATCCTGGTTTTACAACAAATTCCATGACTTCTGCATCAGTACCTATAAGGCGCCGCATTGATGACATCTCTGATGTTATTGTGAAACGGAATATCTTGTTAGCAGTAATAAGCTTTTTATTGATAATTGCATCAATGCCCATGCTCTCTGCCAGTTTGATATAGTCGATATTTTCTACCTCCGCAATAGTTTTTTTCACCCCCATTTGCTTGGCCAGCATACATGAAATAACATTAGTTTCGGAATTACCTGTAACTGCAACAAATGCATCCATAGTCGGTAATCCTTCCTGGACAAGTAGATCCACACTGCTTCCATCACCATGGATGACCAGGGTGTGTTCCAGAAAATTTGATAACTCATATGCCTTCTGGCGATTAATCTCGATCAACTTAACATTATGCTGTCGTCCAAGTTGTTTGGCCGTCCGCTTTCCAATTCTTGAACCACCCAGAATCATAATGTTTTTTATATCGAATTGGTCTACTCCGGAATATTTTAATATGTCCTCTACACTTGTCTGATTCGTTATTACATATACATGATCATTAACCAGGAACTTGTCTTTTCCCTTGGGAATTATGGTTTCGGTATTCCTGTTTATAGCAACTGCCCTGAAATCCAATGGCTTGGAAATGTCGGTCGCTTCAATAAGGGTTTTATTGATAATAGGAGCATTTTCAGTAAGCCTGATAACATACATTGAAAGTTTTCCGCCAGAAAACTCAATAATCTCTGTCATACCGGCCTGATGAAGCAAACCTACTACTTCATTGGCTGCAATCATTTCGGGATAAATCATGTAATCAATGCCGACACTTGCAAATATTTCCTTACATGACAGGAACAAGTACTCAGGATTATCTATTCTTGCAATGGTCTTTTTAGCACCCAGCTTCTTGGCCAGAATACAAGAATTGATGTTAACTGCCTCGTATCCCGTCACTGCAATAAAAAGATCAGCTTTTTTAATATTGGCATCATTCAATAAACTGATAGAGGTAACAGATCCATGAATAGTCATAAGATCATGCACTGATCCTATATTACGCAGCTTGTCTTCTACAATGTCGATAAGGACAATGTCGTGGTTTTCACTGGTTAACATCTTAGCCAGATGTGAACCGACATCACCCGCACCAGCAATTATGATTCTCATAAAAGGTTTCTGAAAAAGAGGTGAAGTTGAATTGCGACTGATTTATGAAATCTCCTGCAAAATAAAACATAAAATCTATAATTCCAATTTAAAGTAACCGCTTCGATATATATTATGACATGGTATACCAGATTGAAAACATTCATTCTCAATCTTTTCCGCAACCCTGGAAGGTACATTCCTGTCAATAACTACAACATCTGGCTTAATATTAGCAGTCAATTCCCCGATTTGAACTGGATATTTCGATTTAATAATCAATAAATCAAGATTTAACGCAGTTTCTGTTTGTCTTCCACACCCAAAGCAATCTTTTAAAATGCCGATTTTAGCATCGAAGAATTGCAAAAAGTTAACACTATCATTGTTAAATCCTGGCAGGAATAATCCCTTATCTTCAAAATTGCGATCATTTCCATTGGATAATTGAATGAATTCCGGTTCATCCAGTCCCAGAGAATTCCAATAATTAACAGACTGAGAACTGATCCGGGAACGGGACTCCAGGCTTGTGTCATCTGTAAGCACCAGGTTAAGTGGCCCGGCAATTAAATTAATGGCTGTAGTTCCCTGAACAGACAGGACAATTATTTCTTTATTTATGGATTGCCGGATTTTATCCCTGCAAATATCTCCACACATAAATATTACACAGATAAAAGTGAAATACAGGTTAATAATCCGTTTTGTGTTAAAGTACCCAATAAAGCAAAAAATTATAATATAAATCATCAGTACCTCATAAACATCAATACTGATATTAACGGTACTGGAAAAAGGAAGAGTGCCTATTATTTTCGTCAAACTGTCGAGTAACCCGGTAAGTTTATCCAGAATGACTGCGAGAATTGATGATATGGATGTGCTAAAGGAAAATACCAGGAAAATGAAACCGGCAATAAGAATTATTCCGGACAGCGGTACTGCAAAAATATTGGTGATCAGGAAATAATTTGGAAACTGGTGAAAATAATACATCGAAAGCGGGAATGTAAAAAGTTGAGCAGCAATTGACAAACAGGTAATGGATATGATTTGATTAAGAAACCAGTTCCCTGTTTTCGTTTTCCTGTACAATCCCTGGAAAACAATAGATATTCCAATTACAGCCGCATATGACAACTGAAATGAGACCTGATGAATTACTGACGGTTTTGCTAAAATCATAAAAAATCCACTGAAAAGGATAATATTTAGCGATCCCGTCTGCCGGTTAAGAAATCTTGAAATGACATATAATGAAATCATTATTGCTGCCCGTGCTACTGATGGTGTCATCCCTGTTATCAATGCATATGCCCAGATAACGGGTAATGGTAACAGCAGTACATAACCGGATTTTTTTCTGAAAAATCCGCTAATAATGAAAACCAGCGTTCCATATATTATCCCTACGTGTAGTCCGGATACTGCCAGAATATGCATAGCTCCCGATGCCGCAAAATATTGCTGCTGAGCGCCACTGAGCCCTTCTCTGTATCCCAGCAATAATGAGTTAATGAGGCTTTCATGTCTTAGATTTTTCTCTTGCAGATGACCGATCAGTTTCATTCTAATCCATTCAGCACCCGACAGTGAAAAAATATTGACTTTTTTATTTAATTTCTTCCACTGGCCTTTTCTCAGGTACGTTTTCCAGGATATACCAAAACTTTCACAGTACTTTCTGAAATCAAACTCCATAGGGTTGGCTGGTCCTTCAATGACCTGAAGGGAACTATAAAATATAAGTAAATCTCCAGGTTCCAGTGAGCTGATTATGCTAGTTTTATCAATATAAACTAGCACCTTCCCATCAATTGCATGCCACCCTCCTGATTTCTTTTCTTTTACTTTCCCCAGTAAAATTTTGAATGTTTTTTCCTTTTCCTCAGGTATAAGTATAATACAACCTAACCTGAAATCTTCAGGCCTGAAAGTTGGAATGGTAATCTCTGTAAGATTCATACCGGCAAAACAGAGAAATACATATAACAGGATCCCGAAAATTTTATTCCATCTGTAATTATCAGAAAGTTTAAGTATCAGCCAAAAAAACAGAAGTGTACTGAAAAGTATCATTAAAAAAAGTATAATATTCCAATCAGCACGAATTTTCTCCTGTACAATAACACCCCCTAAAAATGGCAACAGGAGCCTCAGGAAAGGGATTTTTTGCAGCTGAAAGTTCATTATATATCCGGAATCTGGTTGATCTATACTTTAATGAAAAAAAGCAGTCAATATCGGTCGATTGTTGATATTTTTCTCTATTTTTATCCCCGACTGATGCTGTTGAATATATAATTCTCCTAATCATATCACCTTTAAATCAATAAATCATGGCTAATTTGAAAACTCATTTCATGGGTCTCGAACTTAAGAATCCGGTCATTGTAGGAGCCTGTAACCTGTCAACAAATCTGGATAATCTCAAGAAAATGGAAGAAGCCGGCGCTGCAGCCGTTGTATTAAAGTCTCTCTTTGAGGAGCAAATACAGCTTGAATCACTGCAGATGGAACGGGAAATGGACGAATACACTGAACGCCATGCCGAAATGACCAGCTTATTTCCAACCCTGCAACATGCCGGTCCCAAAGAACATTTATTGATGGTTAAGAATGCGAAGAAAGCAGTGAATATTCCTGTTATCGCCAGCCTTAACGCGGTCTACCGGGAAGCATGGGTGGAATATGCCAAACTCCTGGAAGATACGGGAGTAGATGCATTGGAACTTAATTTCTACGCTGTTCCCAGAGATATTAACAAATCGGGTGAATCCATTGAACAGGAGCAAATTGAAATCCTTAAGGAAGTAAAAAAGAGTGTATCTGTTCCGGTATGCGTAAAGCTCAGCCCATTTTATACAAATCCTCTAAATCTTATCAGCCTTATGGATAAAGCCGGGGCTGATGGATTTGTGCTTTTCAACAGGTTCTTTCAACCTGATATAGATCTCAACAAAGAAACTCATATCATTCATTTCCCAATGAGTTCAGAGGAGGATAATAAACTGCCACTTAGATTCGCCGGACTGCTTCACGGCAATATCAAAGCTGGAATATGCAGTAATACAGGAATTTATAATGGAACAGATGTAATTAAAATGATTCTGGCCGGAGCAGATTGTGTTCAGGTTGTTGCGACTATATACAAAAATAAAATTACATACCTCAGTAAGATAATATCGGATATTGAATCCTGGATGGAATCCAGGAAATACAATTCACTTGAAGCTTACAGGGGCAAACTATCCAATAAGAAAATCAACGATCCATTCGTATATAAGAGGGCACAGTATGTGGATCTGTTGATGAAATCAGACCAGATCTTCAAAAAGGAAGGATTATTATAAATCTTATTTTTTCGGAAAGATCATTTTATATTTTAGCTCAATATTTCCTTTTGATATATTCTTTAGTCTGGCATTAAGGAGTCTTCTTCTAAGCGGGGAAATTTTATCGATGAAAAGTACACCATTGAGGTGATCAACCTCGTGTTGAATTATCCTGGCTTTTGTACCGTTAAAATACTCATCGTGATAATTAAATTCACGATCATAATATTGTAACCTGATTTTCGGTTTGCGCGTAACATCTTCCCTGATTTCGGGCAGACTTAGACATCCTTCATTGAATTCCCATTCTGTACCTTCTTCCTCGACAATATGAGGATTTATCAATACAATTTTGAAGTCCTTGAGCTCCAACTCTTTTTCGTTATTTGAATGGGTGGCATCAATTACTATTACTCTGATTGATTTCCCTATCTGCGGAGCTGCCAGACCAACGCCATCAGCTTGATATAGTGTCTCATACATATCTGTGATGAGTTGATCCAGCCCTTCAAATTTTGAATCTATATCACCAGCTTTTTTCCTTAAAACCGGCATGCCATATACATAAATAGGATAAACCAT
>CAZEKO010000132.1:0-1492 GCA_964512775.1 uncultured Bacteroides sp.
TTCCCCTTTGTCTCCGGTATAAACTTCCAAACATAAAAAAACTGCAAAACCATCATTGCGGCAAAAAACATAAAAGAATTGCCCCCTCCTATTGATTTGGCCAGAATCGGAAAACTCAAAGATACAATTGCCGCCATTGCCCAGTGAGTAAAGCTTCCAAGTGATTGACCTCGTGCCCTGACTTTATTTGGAAAAATTTCCGAGATAAACACCCATATAACCGCCCCCTGAGAAAAAGCAAAAAAAGCACAATAGCCGAGCAGGTACATAAGCACTGCATAACCTTCAAAATCCTGGATATAAAATGAACGCGCCACCATCCCAAGAAAAAATGTCATACCAACTGATCCGATTAACAATAGGGTCTTTCTGCCATATCTGTCAATAACACTCATTGCAATCATAGTAAAAATCATATTTGTAAAACCAATTGCCACTGATTGCAGAAGGGCTATATTTCTTGATACCTCGGCCATCTCAAATATTCTTGGTGCATAATACATAACAGCATTGATGCCAGTTAACTGGTTAAATACTGCCACCATTACCGCCGCAAAAATTGGGATCCTGTATTTTCTGGTAAAAAACTTCTCCTTTACGCCATCGAGTTCAATCCTTAATGATTCAACGATATCATTTATTTCAGCCTTTACATCCAATGACCCGCATTTTTTAAGGACCTCTTCAGCTTCAGGAGTTCGTTTCTTGAGTACAAGCCATCTTGGACTGTTGGGAACAAAGAAAAGTAACACGAAGTAAATGAACGACGGGATAGCCATTATTCCTAACATCCACCTCCAGGAATAATTTTCGACATATGTATCTATCAGGTAATTTGACAAAAATGCGACCAGTATACCTGTCACAATATTAAACTGGAATACCGCAACAAGTCTTCCCCGTAAACTTGCTGGTGATATTTCTGCAATATACATTGGAGCCATTACAGAGGAACCTCCTACCGCAAGTCCTCCAATGAACCTGTACACAAGAAGACCGTACCAGCTTTGCGAAAAAGCACTTCCCAGTGCAGATAGTGTATATAATACTGCAAGCCCTATCAGGACCTTTTTGCGCCCGAAATAATCACCTGGTCGACTGATAAGAAGTGCTCCTGCGGCTGTCCCAATAAGAGCAATTGCGACAGTGAATCCAAGCCAGAAACGGTTCAGCTCAAATATCGTTTCAAGTGATCCTTCCACACCCGATATCACAGCAGTATCAAATCCGAATAAAAATCCCCCAAGGGCCGCTATTACGGTATTTCTGATGACATATTTTGTTCCTGACATTGAATGAAATTTAAAATGACTAAAATTATAAATTATTACATTGTTACATTGATACATTGTTACACTGTTAAATGGCTATAATTTTATAACAATGTGACAATGTATCAGTGTAGCCAATGGTTAATTCTTAATCCTCACGAAATACTGCCTTTCTGTGATATAAACATTTTTCAGCCTTGTTCTAGTTTTAGCTTGAATAT
>CAZEKO010000132.1:1592-5698 GCA_964512775.1 uncultured Bacteroides sp.
TGCCTTTCTGTGATATAAACATTTTTCAGCCTTGTTCTAGTTTTAGCTTGAATATGTACCTGGGCAACAACTGATTTCCCTGTTTCAACAGTGAAAGGAATTTCACCGATCCCATCCTGGGCGGGGACATCGGCCATAATAGTATCACCATTTGCACTAATAACCATTTGCTCAAAAGCAACTTCCTTTGAATTATTCGACATATGCATTCTCAGAACAAACCTGTCGGGGACGGATGACCTAACAGGCATTTCAAATACAATTTCCGGATAATCAGTGATCAGGTCCCCGGTCTCGGTATATTCTTTCATTCCAGGCAACTGATGTCCGTTCCGGAACGGGACTTCTGCCAACAACTTTCCCGACTGGTAATATTTCTTCTGAATACCCTGTTCCTGTCCATTAACATATTGGGTTACCTGGTAAGGCCTGCCATTCTCATAATACCAGACTGACTCACCCTGCTGCTTTCCTTCTTCATAGTTTATTAAAGACTGGATTTTTCCATTTTCATAATAATTTTTCGTGGGACCATGTCTGACACCATCCTTCTCACTGATCTCTGATACCAGTACCCCCGTAGTGCTGAATTTTTTCCGGATAGTTAGTTTCTCTTTACGTGCTCCGCCTGATTTGTCTCCTGAATTACAGGCAATTACAAGCAGAGAAAGAATACATAAACCAACAAAATAGTTATTCAGTTTTATCATTTGTCAGCTTTTAAAATGATCCCCTCCTTGAGAATATTTAAAGGTCTCAAGTTAACAAGATATCCCGAAAGTTCAAAAAGGACAGTTTTTTCAACAATACAAACAACAGAAACAATAGAAACAACAGTTTAAAGTTTAACGTCCAATTAACCTTTTAATATCAAGGCATTGCGAAATATTTCTTAACTTGACAGACGAAATTCATGAGTTGATTTGAGAATAAAATGATATTTCAATCCGTTAATGCGGTATGAACATTCTTTCAAAAATATCAGTATTACTTTTTCTCCTGGCAATACCCATTTTGTTCAATTCCTGTATTAAAGAGGAATTTGATCCGAAAAAACTGGATACAGAGTTTGTAATTAATCCAGCGGTAGCTGCACCTCTTGGTTATATTCATTACGATCTTGATGAAATACTAAATGAATCAAACAGGGCATGGGAAATTACAATAGGTCCGGATAGTCTCGTCTACCTCGAATATGAAGCAGAGGTCTTCTCACAAACAGCATCTGAGTTATTACAGTTTTCTGAAATAATCCATACCGGATCTATAATGAATAACAGTAAATATGAACTGGATCTCGGTTTAATAGATTATTCATATAATCTGGCCCAGACAGATACAATAAACTTATTTTTATCCGGACCTGATTATACTGAGATTGACAGTATACAAGTGGATTCATTGATTATCAATGTCAATCGTTCTTCACAATATCCACTTAGAGGAAAGCTGATTCTTACAAGTCCCAAAATCAGAAAAAAATTCGGGGATAAATGGGCTTACTGGGCTGCAGCCGTCCCTGTGCTTGGCCCAACTCAAACAGTAACTGTTGAGAACGTCACTATAATTCTCTCTCATGATCCGCCTGATGTTAACATTGTTCCTATCGTATTTGAACTAAGACTGGATCAAGCCCGTGGAGTTGTTCCGGAGGGATACTCAATCCTGAATTATTCAATGATCACCACCGACCTGGATTTCAAAGCTATTTACGGTCACCTTGGCAAAATGAATTTCACAACAACTCCGCAGGAAATCCTCATAGATTTCTATACTGATCTCGAAGAAGGCACTTTTAATTTTGCTGAGCCCCGGCTGAAATTCAATTTTGAGAATTCCTTTGGCTTGCCGATTCAAATTATTACTACTGATCTTTATGCTACCTCCGATGATGGAACGGTCACACCAATAGAGGGTCCCGGACTGCCATCATCAGATAATCCACTGATAATAAACTATCCTACACTTGAAGAGTTCGGGGAGTATGCCCATGACAGTCTGATTATCAATCATGATGAAGCTAATCTTGTTGAAGCAATGAAATTATCTCCTGAGAGTATTACATTCGGCATAGAAGCCCTGACAAATCCTCATGATGATGATACTTATAATTTCGTTACAGATGAAAGCCAGTTAATTGTTACATCAAAACTGATTCTGCCAATATATGGATATACTGAACTAATGAATATAGAGGACACCGTGATGTACGAGTTTGACGATTTTTTCCAGAATCCTCCGGAGGAGATAAAACGGATGGCCCTAAGGTTGAACTTTACAAATGGATTCCCGGTTGAAATCAAATCCCAGATCTATTTACTTGATGAATATTACAACGTGGTGGATTCCGTTTTTGATGAAGAATATACTATTGATGCCGGAAGGGATCAGGATGGTGATGGTGTGGTTGAGCCTGTTAAGAGTGATCCCATTGAAGTGGAACTATCCCGTACAAAAATTGACCATGTAACAATATCCCGTTATTTGTACTTCAAAGGGAGGCTGAATACTTACAATTCTGATATTCCTGAAAACTACAAATTCTATTCTTTTTATTTCCTGGATGCATATATCGGAGTAGTCGGAGATCTTGAACTAAATTCCACCGGTAACTAAATGAATCCTCTCAGGTGGAAACATATTAATCTGATCATCTGGATATTACTGCCGTTCCCTCTCACAGTTCTCTCCCAGGAAAACACCATGTATTTCATGCATACCAATCCTCAGGCTATTCATACTAATCCGGCTCTCTTTTATAAATGTTTTACCTATATTGAACTTCCCGCCATATCATCATTGAAGTATTCATACGGAAACAGCGGATTCTCTTATCGTGATGCGTTCCATTACGGGACCGGCACCCAGAGTGATTCAATTCAAATAGATTTTGACAGGCTTGGCAGGAAAATGAAAAACCGGAATTATATCAGGAATGATTACAGCGTAAATATACTCGGAGCGGGCTTCAGGATAAAGAATTATTATTTTCATTTTAATATCTCAAACCATGGAGAAACGCGTATAGGACTTCCCGGTGACCTGATCGCCCTTAAAGACGGGAACTGGGATTCGTCAGAAGAAGTACCGAGGGATTTTAAACTTGGAGGATTGGGAGTTAACGCGATCGACTATATACAAATCGCCGCGGGAGTTTCCACAAAGATATCGGAAGATTTGAGTGTCGGACTGACTGCAAAATATCTCATGGGAATGGCCGGTATTGTCAACCGGAAGTCCAGGCTTGATCTGAACACAGAGTCAGATCCAATTGTTCTTGATGCAATCATAAATTATAATATTTATGCTTCGTTCCCGGTTGAAGTAATTCCTGTTCAGTATACCAAAAATAAGGTGGATACTCTCATTTTCGAGGATTCTTTCTCCGATCCGGTCCAGGATTTTATTCTTAATAAGAACAGGGGGCTGGCTCTGGATGCAGGGATCCTTTATGATTATTCAGAAAAGATAATGCTGTCAGCAAGCATAATTAATCTCGGCTTCATAAGGTGGAGATCCAATATAAACAGGTTTGAATCTGAAGGAAGTTTCACTTTCCAGGGATTTGATTTGAGTCAGTATACGCCAAACACTGATGAATCTGAGTTATTCCAGGCGCTTCTTGATTCCATTCAGAATTCCTTCCAGTTTGTCAATAGCAACGATCCATTTACATCTTTCATGACACCAAAGATTTACCTCGGTGGTTTATATAAGCTGAATAAGAAGTTAGCTTTCGGTGCTCTGTTAAGGACAGATTTTTTTGACCACAGACCTCATTTCGCAATGACCCTTTCAGCCAATTATAATCCTGCAGATTTTTTTTCAGGGACTGTCAGCTATTCAATCATGAATAACAGGCTCTACAACTTTGGATTTGGTTTTGCATTGGGCAGGCCCGGAGCCCAGCTTTTCCTGGTCACAGATAATATCCCTCTGCGTTATGTCAGGGAAACCAATACCGGTATCTTGTTCCCATATAGCGCTCGAACCTTGAATTTCAGGCTTGGAATCAACCTGATATTTGTCTGCAGGGAGCTGAAATGGGAAGGAAAACCCAGGGCTTACCGATATGTCAAAGCGCGAGGGCTTTGCCCGGCGTACGA
>CAZEKO010000133.1:0-5685 GCA_964512775.1 uncultured Bacteroides sp.
TGTAAAGTGTGCGAAGGCCCGAACCATCCAGGTTTCTAATCCGCACTTGAGGGACACCGTCCTTCGTATATGAGTTGTATGCGATTTGTTTTCCGTCGCGTGAGAACGCCTGGTACTCGTAGGACTTGTCAGTCTCGCTCCATGACCCCCTATTTGTGATTCGCGTTCTCTGTCCGCTGGCAACTTCGAACTGGACCATGTCACCCGTTTCCCGTTCTATACTTCTGATGTACTTGCCATCCGCGCTCAAGGCCCCACCGATGCCGGAGGCATCTGTGAGAACCCGGCGTGTGACGAGTCCCCCGGTGCTAACTGGACTACCAACTGCTGCCAGCCTTTCTTTTGCCAGAGCTACCATCTCTGTCTGATCAGGATAAGTGTTTACCAGACGAGTGAAATATTCACTTGCCTTTTGTTTACCCATTTTTTCATTTACCAACCCAAGGTGATACAGGGTCTTTGCTGCCACGGGGCGGTCATCAGGGTACTTTTTCAGAATATCCAGGTAGAGTTCAACAGCTTTATCGAGGTTGCCTGTTACTTCTTCCTCATAAATTGCTGCTGCAAGCTGTACCGATGCCTTGTTGTCCTGGGCAGCAAGATATCCTGTCAGGAATACAAGGACAATAATTAAAATCAGACGTGTCTTCATAATGCGGATAATTTTTTGATAAATGTACCTCCTGACTATGTTAAGCATATGAACGCCTGGTTAAGTTTGGTTAAGATCAGGTGAAGATTCAAAATGCTGGAATTTATATCCGATACCGCGTATACCGATGATCCAGTGTGATTGTTCCGGATCATCCTCGATCTTCTTTCGCAGGTTGGCAATATGGGTATCAACGGTTCTGGGGGTGACAAATACTTCTTCTCCCCAGATATTGCGCAAGATGTCATCACGTTTTAGTACATGACCAGCATGCTGCATCATCAGCTTCATAAGAGCAAATTCAATCGTGGTGAGCTCAACCTGCTTTTTGTTTTTTGTAAACAGGTATTTTGAAGGATCTAATTCAAAAGGACCAAGTTGTATTGTTGCCGTGGCAGTCTGCTGGTTCCTGATCTCTGACCGGCGCAGCAGTGCTTTGACGCGGGCATGGAGCTCAAATGGGCTGAATGGCTTTGTTATATAATCGTCGGCTCCGAGCTCAAGCCCGAGTACCTTGTCGAATTCCTGGCTTTTGGCAGTCAGCATGATAATCGGAGTTCCGATATTACGTTTCCTCAATTCCTTGCAAATCTCCAATCCATTCAACTCCGGCAGCATAAGGTCGAGAATGATGATATCGAGATCCAGATTCATTGCCTTTTCAAGCCCTTCCGGACCTGTAGACGCAGAATCTACCTGATAGCCTTCAAATTTAAAATCATCCTCCAGGGCCATCCTGATGGTCCGCGCATCTTCGATTATTAAAATCCTTTTCATTGTTCCATATTTCTGTTAACAGGCAGATGTACACAGAAGGTACTTCCTTCCCCGGGCTTGCTTTCGAGGGTCAAATATCCATTGTGAGCTTCTGTTATTCTTTTGACAATAGTCAAACCGATCCCGCTTCCCCTGATTCCCATCCGCTGTGGTTCATCGCTGCGATAAAATCTGTCGAATATTTTTTCCTGATCTTTAACGGGAATGCCTATTCCATAATCCTTTACACAAAACAGCAATTCATTATTTCCGGAGGAGAGGCTGATGTCAATTTGCCTGGATGTCCCGGAAAATTTTATTGCATTGTCGACCAGATTATAAAAAACCTGGAGAATGGCATCCTTGTCAGCCTTGATTGCCTGAACTTTTTCAGTACAGCTATAATGGATGTCAAAGCCAGGATCAGGAAGACTTTCGCGGGTTGATTCGAGGAACTTTCTGAGGAGTTCATCAAGATCCAGGTCGGTAAAATCGTATTTCTTACGATCATCTTCCATCCTCGAGAAATCCAGAATATTATCTATCAAATGGCTGAGGTGTTCGCTTTCCTCCAGCATTGCTGAGTAATATGCCGATTTGCGCTCCTCCGTCTGTACCCTGTTGTGGTGCAGCATTTCAGTCATCATGCGGATGGAAGTGAGCGGACTTTTCAATTCATGGGATACGTTGGAAATAAAATCTGATTTCAGTTTATTCAGTCTGAGCTCAATGTTGAGGGTATAGATGGTAAAAGCGAAGCCGAGCAGCATGAAGAGTGCGATTAGAATAAAGATCAAAAGATATATGCCGCTTCCTGCTTTAAATAATGTTGCCATGAATCCGGGTTTGTTCTCACTCAAAAGAAATTTAAATTTTGGGAGATTTTCCGGAAAAGGGAAAGAAAGGTAGCCTGCTTCTTCCTTAAGAACCCTTGAAAAAATAATCTTTCCGCTATCATGTTCAATTTTTACGTTTATCGAAGAATCCGGATCGAGTTTTTTGATCAGATTTTCAGAAACAGAATTCAGATAAGCCGGGAAATCAATCACCATCCCTGTTTGTGCACCCTTATTATTATTCCATGATAAACAGACCGCCGAAAGTACAGTTGAATTAATTGGCTTACTGGTCAATTTATTTTTGTTGTCAATAAAATAACCGTTACTATTTGTTAAGTCCGGATCCTGTCCGGTGAGTATGCGAATAAGGTAATCGGTACGGGCTCTTTGAGTATCAAGCTGCCGAAAGAGGGAATCAATCACCTGGTCTGTTTCATGGATTATCTCTTTGAAAGACTGGTAAAACATGTCAAACTGATCCTTGTCGTATTCACATATTGGGTGATGTAACAGCTCAAGATATTTCCAGGAATTATTTCTCATTTCATCATTTTCTCCCTTGGCCTGATTGATCTTCAGAATTTCCAGACTGGCCATTAGTGCTAGTGGTATCACCCCGTTTAGAAGGCTTCTTGGGTAATCCTTGTGGATTTCATTATATAGTGCTTTAGCCCGGGCAGGCTGGTCCATCTTGTTATATAGCCGGGCTGAAGCTACCAAGGCCTGGATTTTTTCTGTGGGATTAGTTGTTTTGAGAGTCTTATCCTTATAAAACCTGAGCGCTTCCGAAAACTTGTGTTCGATAAATTCAAGCCGGAGACCTTCCTTCAGGTTGGTTGACGGATTAAAGTGCCAGGGTTGAACGGTAAGCAGTTCAGCAGGAAGATAAAGCAATTGATGGGTTATGAGTTTTTTTGAATTGGTGGAATCTTTGACAAACAATGCAAGCAATGAAGGATCATTTTGTCCGGCATTGGAAAGCATTGAGTCAGTCGTCTGTTCCTTCATGAATTGTATAAGGTTTGAATCAATTGCAGAAAAAAAAGCCTGACTTATAATTTCAAGTTTTTTCAGGTTTTCTTTTTCGCGCAGAGCCTGGTCGTTACGTATGCCCCGGTAGGCCATATAGCCCAGAAAAATGCCTGGCAGCACTACAGCCAGAGCATAGTACAAGATTATCTTTTTTCTGCGCGATCCGGGATTAGAAGGTTTCATGAGTACAGAATAGCTATCTATCAGTAAATTTCAGAAAAATCAGGCAGTTACATGTTAAGAATTGGAGAAATTCTGTCAAGAAACGAATAAGGCTGCAGAACCGATTATGGTTAATTAATCAGTTAAATGGATATTCGGCTTCTTTTGTCAATTGATTCTAACAATTGGAAGAACCGGTGATCTTGACCATTTTTGGCCGGAATTACTTGATCACCAAAATCCGGAGTTAAATCCTTGTTGTTTCCAAATGTATGTTAAGTGGCATCAGACCATCTTTTGAAGTGGTCAAAGAAGGATAGATTTTATTATAATACAGACAATGCTGATAAATATTCAATCTGACAATCTGTTTAAATTTAAACAAAAGTCGGTGGTAATTACCACCATTCTTATCTGTCTTATCAGACTGGACAAATGTGGTCAGGATGACCGGTTTTTGTAAGTTATCCAGGGGGTACAAGAGGAATCATTTATCTTAATAGCAATGGAACTTTTGTTACAGGCAATGATTTACTTGTTTTTAACAAATATATAAGGTGTAAATTCCACAAAATCGGCAACACGAAGAGTCAAGCCTGTGACCTTATCATTTTCGACTTTAAAAGGGATTTCTACGATTCCCATTGTGAGATTTGAATAAGTACATAAAAACTTATCACCTTTAAGATATTCCAGTTCCCCAATTAAATTTGGATGATTGGAGAAATGGATATTTAAATTATTATTCTCCATTTTAATCGTAATATCACCATAGACTTCATTAGTATATATTCCTGTATAGTATTCAAGCGGTAAGTCTGGTTTATTAGATAATTTCACTACACTTTTCAATGAGTCAATTCTAACCTTCGCTTTATTAATTTCTCTTCTAAAGACATCAAACGACTTGTCGCTATAGTCCTGATATGGTAAACCCAGAAAAGCATCACGGATTTCGTAAGTTAAATCCTGAAAGAAATTGTTCTGGTCAGTGTTAGTCAATACTACGATTCCAATTTTTTCTTCTGGCATAAACATCACTGAGGATAGAAAACCGTCAACACCTCCCGTGTGCGAATACACAAGCTTTCCATTACGATCATTAATAGCAAGTCCCAATCCATAAAGGTAAAAATGAGTCTCCTGTTTATCTCTTGGATCTATACCCCTGATGGAATAAGGCATTCGTATTGTTTGAATAGCCTTTTCTTGTATTACCTGAATACTATCAACTTTCCCCTCATTTAGCTGTACCAGCAACCAGGTAGCCATATCTTTTGCACATGAACTGATACTACCTGCAGGTGCAAGATTATCAATATCAGGAATAGGCAATTCTGTAAGTATATCATCAACTATTGTATAAGGAAATGCTGCATTTGAGGCTCGTTTAAGTTCCTTCGAAAGCATCAAAGTACGATTCATTTTCAGTGGTGTTAAAATCTTTTCTTTTACAATTTCTTCCCAACTTTTTCCAGTGATTCTTGGAATTAACTCTCCTGCTGTGAGAAACGCTGCATTACAATAACCCCATTTAGTTCTAAAACCATAAAGGCCATTAATCAATGACATTTTATGAATAACCTCCTCCCTTGACAGGTTTGATGTCCAATAAGTAAAATCTCCCTGGAATGTTTCAAATCCTATCCTGTGAGACATTAAATCAGCTATGATAATTTCATTACTTGCTAATGGATCTTTCAACTTAAACTCTGGCATCCACTTTTGAACCTTATCGTATAACGATAATTTTCCTTCCTCCTGAAGCATTGCAATTGTTGTAGCAGTAAAAGCCTTTGTGTTTGATCCAATCATGAAAAGTGTGTTCACATCGACAGGCTCTTTACTTCCAATTCTGGTAACTCCAAATCCTTTAATAAATAACACTTTCCCATCTTTGACAATTGCTACAGATAATCCTGGGATCCTCCATTTCGTCATCCCTCTCGTAATGTAGTTCTCCAGACTATCGGTGACAAAAACAGGAAACTTACTCTCCTGAGCTGTTAAGATGCATAAATAAAAAACAAACGTGATTAGAAAAACTAATTTCTTCATGGTTAAAAATTAAATGGTTTTTATAGCAAGATAGATGAGAATCATATTTTTAAAACATCCTCCATCTATAATATCAAAGTTACACCTTGCTTTAGTTAAAGTCAATTTTATTTTCAAATGTTGATTTTCATCAGTATTCAGTGCCTCATTTGTTTGTGCTGAAAATTAAAGGAATAAGTTCTATAT
>CAZEKO010000134.1:0-1659 GCA_964512775.1 uncultured Bacteroides sp.
CGTGAAATTGTAGACTCAGTTATTAATGAATCTGGCGTTACAGATATCGGAAGGTCAAGAATCAGGGAGATTGCTAAACTCGTAAATGATATCGAGGAAGCTTCCGGTTTAAAATATATCCGCATGGAAATGGGTGTGCCGGGACTGGAACCAGTGAGCGTTGCCGTAGAAGCAGAAATCGAGGCACTCAAACGAGGTGTGGCTTCCAAATATGCCAATATTGAAGGTATACCCGAGCTGAAAAAAGAAGTTTCCAGGTTTTGCAAACTGTTTCTGGACATTGACATTAGTCCAAAATGCTGCCTGGCTACCGTCGGATCTATGCAGGGAAGCATGGCCGCTTTCATGGTAGCTAACAGGAATGATCATGCGAAAGAGGGAACACTGTTTATTGATCCTGGCTTCCCGGTCCATAAACAGCAATGTAAATTGATGGGCCATGATTACCGCACTTTTGATGTTTATAATTACAGAGGCAAGAAGCTCAGGGAGAAGATGGAAAGTTATCTGAAGACAGGTAAAGTTTCAACCATTCTTTATTCAAACCCCAATAATCCTTCGTGGATGTGTTTCACTGAAGAAGAACTTGAAATAATCGGTAATCTGGCTACAAAATATGATACCATTGTGATTGAAGACCTCGCTTATGTCGGAATGGATTTCCGTAAAAATGTATCTGTGCCAGGTAAGCCTCCCTTCCAGGCAACTGTCGCACGATATACAAAAAATTACATCATTCTGATATCCTGCTCAAAAACTTTCAGTTACGCCGGACAGAGGATTGCTATGATGGTTATATCGGATGAATTGTTCCATAGAAAATATCCCGACCTGCTCAGATACTTTGCATCTGACATGTTTGGTTATGCCATGATATTTGGAGCACTTTATTCTCTGTCGGCCGGTGCAAGCCATTCAGCACAGTTCGGTATCGCTGCTATTTTAAAAGCTGTTAATGACGGGAAATTCAATATACAGGATGAAGTGAGGGAATATGCTGAAAGGGCAAAAATCATGAAACAGCTGTTTATTAAACATGGTTTTTATATCGTTTATGACAAAGATATTGATGTTCCGATAGGTGATGGTTTCTATTTTACAATTGGTTATCCGGGTTTTACAGGACCCAAATTATTAGAGGAACTTTTATATTATGGCATAAGTGCAATTTCACTTGACATTACAGGGAGTGAAAGGACTGACGGACTAAGGGCATGTGTATCGCAAATCAGCAGAGATCAGTTCGGACTGTTGGAAGAACGACTTAAATTATTCAGGGACCATCATTAATATCCTGTTTTACAACTTTTTAGCAGCTGATTATGTCAAGAAGCAGATTTAATCATTTTACTTTTCCCCGAAAACTCTAAAAAGAATTATTATTTTTGAAATCTGAGATCTGTTTCAAATAAATCTTTATTGAAATGGCAAAACCACGTGGAGCAATTGTAGTGGACATTGAGCGATGCAAGGGTTGTGAGTTGTGCATAGAGACTTGTCCTACACAGGTAATTATGATGGAAAAAAAAGTTAATGGTAAAGGATATCATTTTGCTTATATGGAAAATCCTGAAGCCTGCACTGGCTGTATGAATTGTGGCATAGTATGTCCCGATGGTGTGATTACGGTTTACAGGATAAAGGCAAATGTAGTTGCTG
>CAZEKO010000134.1:1759-5681 GCA_964512775.1 uncultured Bacteroides sp.
AAAATTTCAATTCATGAAAGAACTTCGGTTGATGAAAGGGAATGAAGCGATTGCCGAAGCTGCTATCAGAGCGGGTGCAGATGCATATTTTGGCTATCCTATTACTCCACAATCGGAGGTTCTGGAATACCTGATGGCAGAGAAACCCTATGAACGTACTGGAATGGTTGTTTTGCAGGCTGAAAGCGAACTTGCAGCTATTAACATGGTTTTTGGCGCAGGTAGTGCAGGCCGGAAAGCAATTACCACATCATCGAGCCCTGGTATCAGTCTCTTCCAGGAAGGAATATCCTATATTGCAGGTGCTGAGGTTCCATGTCTTATTGTTAATGTTGTCAGGGGTGGACCAGGACTTGGTACCATTCAGCCTTCACAGGCAGATTATTTTCAGGCCACTAAAGGTGGCGGACATGGCGACTATCATCTGATCGTACTGGCACCAGCTTCTGTTCAGGAAATGTCCGATTTTGTCCCCCTTGGATTTGAGCTGGCTTTTAAATATCGTAATCCGGCATTAATACTTACTGATGGATTGATCGGACAGATGATGGAAAAGGTTGAACTTTTTGAACAGATGCCAAGAGCCACTGAATTCGACCAATCGTGGGTGGCAACAGGTAAAACTCCTGACCGTGAAAGAAATATCCTTACATCACTTGATCTCGATTCAGCAAACATGGAGAAACATAACCAGTCCCTCCAGGCTAAATATAAGAAAATGCAACAGGAGATCAGATTTGAGAAAATCTTTTGCGATGATGCGGAATACCTTATAGTAGCATACGGATCAAGTGCACGAATAAGCCAGAAGACAGTTCAGCTGGCAAGAGAGAAAGGAATTAAGTTAGGATTGTTAAGACCAATTACATTATATCCCTATCCCTACGAAGTCATTTCAGATCTGGCAGACCAGGTGAAAGGGATTCTATCTGTAGAACTTAGTACCGGCCAGATGGTTGAGGATGTCAGGTTGGCCGTTAACGGTAAGAAAAAGGTTGAACATTACGGACGTTTCGGGGGAATGATACATTCACCCGTTGAGGTTCTGGAAGCCTTCACTGAAATCTTTTTAAATCATTGAAAATGGAATTGAGCGATATCATTAAAGAAGAAAATATTGTTTACCGCAGGACTCCACTGATGACGGATAAAATATTATCGTACTGTCCGGGATGCGGGCATGGAACGACCCACCGGATCATTATGGAGGTTATTGAAGAAATGGGTATTCAATCTCAGACAGTTGGAGTTGCTCCTGTTGGATGTTCAGTACTGGCTTATGATTTTATGGATATCGATTGGATCCAGGCTCCCCATGGCAGGGCTCCGGCAGTTGCTACAGGACTTAAGAGGGTGATGCCGGAGAAATTCATCTTTGCATACCAGGGTGATGGCGATCTTGCTGCCATTGGTACAGGTGAGACCATTCATTCCTGTAACCGGGGTGAAAATATTACCGTCATTTTTATAAATAACGGGATATATGGTATGACTGGCGGACAGATGGCTCCGACTACCCTTCCCGGAATGGTTTCTTCTACATCTCCGTATGGAAGAGATGTCAAAACAATGGGTAATCCTATAAAAATGACAGAACTGGTTGCGCATTTGCCCGGAACATACTTTGTAACAAGGCAGGCAGTTCATAGTCCAAATGCGGTAAGGAAAGCAAAAAAAGCCATCAGGAAAGCATTTGAAAATCAAAAATTGAAACAGGGACTATCATTTGTTGAAGTAGTTTCAAATTGCAATTCAGGTTGGAAGATGACCCCTGTTAAGGCGAACAAATGGATGGAGGAAAATATGTTTCCTTTCTATCCACTGGGTGATATAAAGGTTGATGGTATAATGGTTAAAAAGGAGGAATCACAAAAAATACAACAGCCATGACAGAAGAAATCATCATTGCAGGATTTGGAGGACAGGGTGTTCTGTCTATGGGTAAGATCCTGGCGTATTCCGGAATAATGCAGGATAAGGAAGTCAGCTGGTTCCCGTCTTACGGACCTGAAATGCGTGGAGGAACTGCCAATGTTACTGTTATAATAAGCGATGAACGTGTAAGTTCCCCGGTTTTGAATGAATATGATACTGCTATCCTTTTAAATCAGCAGTCGATCGATAAATTTGAATCTAAGGTTAAAAAAGGTGGCTTATTATTGTATGATGGCAATGGGGTAACCCATCATCCTGAAAGAAAAGATATCAATATTTTCAGAGTTGATGCAGCGGATGAATCGGCCAGAATGTCGACCACTAAAACCTTTAATATGCTCGTCCTTGGAGCCTATCTGAAGTTAAAACCTATTGTGGAAACAGGTAATGTGACTAAAGGCTTACAGAAATCCCTCCCTGCCCGGTATCATCATCTTATTCCTGTAAATGAACAAGCAATTAAACGTGGCATGGAGATAGTTTATCAGGTGTCAGCTCCGTGACAGTTTTTTGCTCCAGCAACCTCTTATCCCAGTACTTCCATCTCTATTCCGATCCGTTTCAGTGCATAACCGGTTTCCCGGATATAATCTCCATATCCTGTGATCCAGTGAAAACCAGGCATTCGCTTTGCCAGAATTTTACTGTCGCAGTCAAAACTTATGTCAATTTGTGACCGGCAGATATCCATAAATGGATTATCAGTTATCCTGCCTTTAAGCCCAATGTATTGACTGACAAGGAAATCCGGGATTATATTGGTGACAGTTTGTCCGAGTTTCATTTCCACTTTTGGTGCTGCGCCATAATCGGATTCAAAATGGGTAAGAATTCTGGCCGGTTCCGGATTTTTGCCATCCATACATCTCGGAGCTGTGCAGTGTGCAAGTGTTATGGTGCCATCATGAGGGTATGTAGGATCATTCAGGAAAGATGGTTTACCGCTAATATTGGCAAGCAGTATACCGGCAGGTATCACAACGAAATCCGATTCACAGAAAGAAGGATAGCCGGAATCATTTAACAGGCTCAGAGTAAGGCAGGCTGAAGTTTCAGCCATGGGCATAATGGTTCCCATACATCCGTTAATGGTTAATGACCGGCAATTTTCCTTATCCATAATTCTCTTGAAAATATCTTCAAGTAAAAATGCATTGTCAACGAACTGGCGTTTGGTTTCCAGTGTAATACCACTGTCCCGGAGGTATTCTTCTGCTCTTTTTTCTGCACGCTTAACAGCATCCTTATCAGCGTGTGTTTCCTTGATTATGCTTCCCAGATCGTCATATGAAAAAGAATAAATTTTGAATTTGAATTTTTCTTCAATGAGTTGTGGAACCACTCCTTCAGGCTGGGCCCAGGCACCGGGACCTCCAATTGCAATTATTTTGGTATTCAGTGTATTGTGTAAACCACATAAAGCCCTTAGCCGCCAGAGTATCTCATCCTGACTGTCTATGACAACGTCATTTTCATCCACACCTGGAACAGAGAGCTTGTCGGTATGTTGCCGGAGATAGCGGGGGCTGATTATTTCATACCATAGATAAACAGGTCCGGATTTATGCCGGCAGAACAGGATCATATCCTTATTCATTTTATGAATTGAATCGAAAATATCCATCCAGCCTCCGGCAGCATATACCAGGAAGACATCGGCTGAGGCCAGATCCCTGGTAGTACTTACTTCATCAGAGCTGCGAATACCGCTAACCGGAAGGAATGACACAGGGAAATCTGCCTGTGCTCTAAGCTTGTTAAGCTCATCAGTAATCCGGACAATCTCTTCAGCCGCATCCTTTTCAGTCTGTATACCTCCCCATGAACGCCAGCTTGTCTGATATTGATATTCAGGAGTACTATAAATCAATAAAGGCTTGACTACCAGAGGACGACGGATGATACCAGAAGTTTCCTCCCGTTCCAGTCCGGCCAGCAATGGCCATGTAAGTCCTGATAAAGCAACAATGGAAAGAGTAGATCCTCC